>NZ_JBEHFY010000032.1:0-20481 GCF_040225815.1 Corynebacterium sp. KPL2895 | reverse complement strand
AACAGACCAATCAACACACAACCATGCACACAAAAATAAAAAATAAGTACATTGGCACACTATTGAGTTCTCAAACATCGTCACCACACAACAGCTACATGCTCTAAAGCATGGAACTCGTTGCGAGTAAAAAGTTATTTTTTGTCAGGGCCTGTTTTCCTATCGCCGCTTCAGCCAGAAACAAATTCTTGTCTCTGTGGGGCGCTGTCGGTCGCGCTGACTCGTATTAAGTTACACACCGCTTTAAACTTTTACAAACTCGCTGGTCACTCCTGGTTTCGAACGCATTTATCTCATGCCAAGCCAGCCCGCAAAGCCTTTCCTCCACAGGCTGCTTATGCGGCGTGCATATATCGGCAGAGTTACGGCCCATACGGCGTAGATGCCAAGGCTTATAAACATCCCCACCGCGGCCGAGATATAGCCTTGGGCGAAAAGCCATAACAGTGCTGCGATACCGAGGAGGTACGCGACTAAAACTCCAAGGGTCCTCTTCTCTAGGAACTCGAGGTACATAAGTCCCGGGACGGTGACGCCCGCGATGGCGGTCATGCCGGCGGCGACCTCGATTGTGTTCCCCCAGAAGGAAAGGGCTAACCCTACGGCGGCGCAACCAAGGATGAGGATGAGCCCCGTCATTGCGGTCATGGAAGCCCAGCGCCGACGCGTGCCGCCGAGGGTGACATAATCCCTGAGCGTATCCCGCAATATGCCCATGGGCTGGCTGATGAAAACGGCGGAGAGTGACCAAGCAATGAAAGCGATGAATTCCATCGGTTCCCACAGCGTGCTCATTAGCGAAAGCACAACGTTGATGGCTAAGAATACGACGACCATCAGCCACATGCGGACCTGGCGGCGGTATACAGCCTGCGCGTCGAGCGTCGGCGGGAAACGCCCAAGCTTGGATGCAATTCCCAAAGGGGTCGTGAGTACCCCGTCCTGGTTGGGGTTGGTTTCCGCCACAGCGCCCATGCCAATGCCGCCGCATAAACAGCCAACGCCCACCAGCTCTGCCGTGCAGCCGCTCCTGCCATGGCCACAACAGCAAAAACCGAGACGATAATCCGGCGGTGTTCATTCCATATCTGTGAGCTCAGGCCAAGTACTTGGTACTTATCAAAACTGGGTTGATACGTCAGGATGGGCACAAGGGGCAAGAGCAAGGTGACAGTTCCCCACTTTTCGCCAAAAAGTACAGGATAAAGCGCAATGAAGAATAGGACTGTTACCCAGACCCATTCCGTTGTGTGCCATAAGAGTTTCATGACTGCTCCTCCAATGCTCGGACAGCCTTTTCAAGTGATACCTCTGCTACCCGGAGATGATGTTCGTTGGCATAGCGGAAGACGGGATCGGGCGAGGTAGTGCGGGCATCGACAAGCACTTGGTCTCCCAGGCTGGTTGAAGCGCGCTCCAATACCGGCAGGTCAAGGGCGGAAACGGCCGCGGAGATGGCCTCCTCGGGCCCGCTGATTTCCAGGAAGGAATCAACAAATTCATCCACTGGACCGCTGATAGGGCTCTCCCCCATGAGGGAAATAGTGTCCAACAACCCCTCTATTTCATTGAGGTGATGGGTGGATACCACGATGGTGCGACCGTGCTCTTCCCGGAGGACCTGGTAAAAGAGTTCGCGCCGTGGCAGGTCGAGACCCAGATAAGGCTCGTCCAAAAGCATTATTTCGCAGCCAGAGGCAACGGCGAAAACAAATCCCAATGCCGATTTCTGTCCACGCGAGAGCGCGGAATACGCCTTATTTGGGATGTCGAAGCCGGCGATGAGGTCGTCATATTGCTCCGCATTCCAGTTGGGCCATCGCGCCTGGCCGACGGCGCCGAGCTTCTTGCTACCCCACGAATCCGGCAGCGGATTGTCGATGCCCATGAGGATTACCCGGTTGAGTACGGATTGGTTATCAAAGGGCTGGCGGTCGAAGACCGTGATGCGACCGGATTGAATTTGGCCGGCAATTTTTCGCAATAAGGTGGTCTTGCCAATTCCGTTGCGGCCCACCAAGCCATGGGTAAGACCTGCGGAAAAGGTGAAATCGCGGGTAGTAATCATGAGTACATTCCTCTGCTTTCTGCAACCCGATCGAAAAGGTCATGGAGCTGGGCGCGGTTGTAGCCCAAGCGAACTGCTTCATCGACAAGCGGGGCCATATATTCCGCGGCAAAGTCGCCTCGCCTGCGCTCGCGGATGGCACGCGATGCACCCTCGGCCACAAACATGCCGATGCCCCGCCGCTTTTCCAGCACCCCTAGGTCCACCAAGAGGGTGATCCCCTTCCGCGCGGTTGCGGGGTTGATGTTGTGGAAATCCGCCAACTCATTGGTGGAAGGTGCCTTATCGCCCTCCGCCAGAGTGCCGTCCACAATGGTGTCTTCCACCAAGGACGCAATCTGCCGAAAGAGCGGCTGCGTGGAGTTATCCATCATCACCTTCGGCTCGTTAGTTACTTAGTTAGTTGTGTAACTAACCATATAACACACTTGCCGACGCCGCAATGGTCACCGAAAACTTTTCATTTGCGGCCAATATGCTGGGAATTAGCGAATTGTGATCGACGTTTCGGGGTGAATAAGGCACACTGGAGGTAACAAAGAATTTTATTTAGAACAATTAGAACGGAACTTAGGAGCCATGCTTGAACGCACACTTGTCTTTGTCGATGCCTCATACCTGCTCGCGAGCTTTTATAACTCCTGGGAAACGGGGGCCCGCGCGCAGCTAGAAATCGATCTGCCCGAGGTGGTCAGCACCATGGGCGGAATGATCGAGGAGCAATTAGGCAACCCGATTCAACGCCAATACTGGTACGACGGAATCCCGGATACCGGTCCGCACCGCTACCAACGCGCCCTTCGCACCTGCGAGGGCGTGCAATTGCGCACGGGACAACTCATTGAATGGGGCGAGCGACGCACCCAAAAGGGCGTAGACACCCGGCTCGTGGCCGATATGGTCATGGCCGCCGTGAAGAACCAGTTCACCGACTTTGTGCTGGTCAGCGGCGACGCGGACATGATTCCCGGCGCGCAGACCGCCGTGGACAATGGCATCCGCGTGCACCTGTACGGGTTTGGCTGGGATTCCATGTCCGCAGCGCTGCGCCATACGTGCGATTCCACCACCATCTTGGATCCGCGCGAGGACTTCGCGGATTCCATGGAGCTGCAGGTCCTCGAGGGACCGCTTCCCCCAGTGGTCCGCGATGCAGCGCAGAAGGCAGAGGAAGCAGAAGAGGAGCTTCCAGGAGCCGAGCACTGCGACGAGTGCGAGGAGCCCTCCGAGGTGGAAACCGCATTCGGCACCCCGGAAAAGCCGACGCCGGCGCCTGCCCCAAAGCCTGCGCCGCCTCAAAGCGCACAGCAGGCCGCAACCCCAACCCCACAAGAGCAAGACAAGCCCACTGCAGAAGCGGAGAAGGGCCCTGCCGAAGAGGCCGAGGCTACCGATCAAGCAGCACCAAAGCCTGCGCCGAAGCCGTCAATGATGGCACCGCGGCGCAAGCTGCGCTCGAAGTACGTCCCGCTGCCAGAAGAGGTCTGGAGCTCTGCCGGGTTCCAGTCCCCATTCGATGTGGGCCAGCAGTACGCATCGTGGTGGTTTGATAATGCCGCCAACTCAGAGCAGCGCGACCAAGCCCACTTACTGTCTGGCGGCGGATTACCGCCGGAAATCGACCGCCCGCTGCTGCAGTTCGCCTGCGAAACCCTGCATGAATACACCCTGACGGAAACCCAGCGCGTGAACTTGCGCGATGGGTTCCACTCAGGAATCCGCGGCGTGCTAATTAATATCCGCCGCGAGAATTAATCCCCGGATTCGATTTCCTTCTTCTTGGCCATATCGGCGCGCAGCGCATCTAGCCGCGCGCTGGCCTTCATGTCGTTGCCGGCCGCTTGAATCTCACTCATGCGGTCGCCACCGGTTGCCTGCTGCAACTCTTGTGCACCAAGCGCATCGGCATAGCGCTTTTCAATCTTGGAGCGGACGGAATCCAGGCTCGGCACGGAATCATCGGGCTTGAGCTCGTTCATGGAATCGAGTGCTTCCGCATTCTTTTCCTGCATTGCGGCCTGATCCGCCTGCGCTTCCAACTGGCTCACCTGTGCCAGCTGCTCCTTGAGTCGGGCCTCGGATTGTTTTTGCTGGTTCTTGGCTTGTTCAGCCGCCTGCTCCGCCGCCGCGTGCTGCTGCTTGACGTCTTCTAGTTCCTGCTCCACCGCGACGAGCTGGGAAGCCACTACCTCAGCGGCTTGGTTGTACTCATTCGCCTTCTGGGGGTCCTCAGCGGAATCCGCGAGCTCCAAGGCGCGCTCGGTTTGGGATTGGTAATCCTGCTGGGACTTCACCAGGCGGTTCATCTGCATTTCCAACTGAGACTTGTGCCCGATGATCTCTGCCGCATGATCCGAGATTTCCTGGTGCTGTTCCTTGGCGGCCTTGACCGCCTGCTGGATTTGGACCTTTGGATCGGCGTTCTCATCAATCTTTTGATCGAGAGAACTCATCACGTACTTCCAGCCCTTGCTGAAGGGGTTAGCCATCACTATCTCCTTTGGTCATAAAAAAGACGCTTTCTAGCGAGTTTAGCGATACTCACCAGAAAGCGCCGTGGAAGCTCTGAAAATTCAGATTCTATGCCTGCTGTGCGTTCTGCTCTTCAACCTGGCGGCGAACCTCAGCCATGTCCAGGTCTTTGACCTGCTTGAGCAGATCCTCCAGCGCTGCGGGCGGCAGTGCGCCAGCCTCGCGGAATACGAGGATGCCATCACGGAAGATCATCAGGGTAGGAATGGACTGAATCTGCAGCGCGGATGCAAGGCCCTGGTTTGCCTCGGTGTCCAGCTTGGCAAAGGTAGCATCGGTGTGCTCCTCGGATGCCTTCTCGTAGACAGGAGCAAAGCGCTTACATGGGCCGCACCAGTCCGCCCAGGCATCGACAAGCGTAATGCCTTCGCCGGTTACGGTCTGTTCAAAGTTCTCTTCAGTGACGTCGATAGTAGCCATACTCGTTGTAACTCCTTTACATTGTGGTTTATTCCCCACCGTACCTAAATTCCTCCCTTGCCTGATACCCCTAGGGGGTATAGCATGGAAGCATAAGCAACCGAGAAAGGATGATAGTCATGGCAACGAAGAACTACACCGTAGAAGGAATGAGCTGCGGACACTGCGAAATGTCCATCCGCGAAGAGGTAGGCGAAATCGCCGGTGTTGAGGCAGTTTCTGCAGACCACACCACCGGCGCAGTGTCTGTCTCCGGTAGCGATTTCACCGATGAGCAAGTGGCAGCCGCCGTAGCCGAAGCCGGATACACCCTTAAGTAGGCGAATACTATGTCACACGTTGATCTCGGGGTCTCGGGCATGACCTGCACGTCCTGCTCTTCCCGGGTAGAACGAAAGCTCAACAAGGTAGACGGCGTTGAGGCGAGCGTAAACTTTGCCACCGAATCCGCCTCTATTGAGTTCGATCCGGAGACTTCTACGCCCGCGGATCTGATCAAGGTCGTCGAAGGCGCCGGATACAGCGCTTTCGATATGTCCGGCAGCGATGACGGCGACCAGGACGGGGACGCAGACGCAGAGGGCACGCCGGTTGATGATGCCCGCGCTGCCGAACAACAGAGCCTGCTGCGGCGCACCATCATCTCCGCGGTATTGTCCGCCCCCATCATGGTTGTCTCCATGGTGCCCGCCCTTCAGTTCCAGAACTGGCAGTGGGCCTGCGCCATGCTGGCCACCGTCGTCTTCATCTTTGGTGGCGCCCCCTTCCACTCCGCTACGTGGACCAACCTGAAGCACGGCTCGTTCACCATGGATACCTTAATTTCTATGGGCACTTCGGCCGCATACCTGTGGTCCCTGTACGCGCTATTCTTTGGCAACGCCGGCGAGCCCGGCATGACCATGAGCATGTCGTGGTCCTCCAGCTCGGCCGAGATGGACCATATCTACTTTGAGTCTGTGGGAATGGTCATTACCTTCCTGCTCCTCGGCCGCTGGTTCGAGGTCAAGGCCAAGGGACAATCGTCCGAGGCGCTGCGCACCCTGCTGTCCATGGGTGCGAAGGAAGCCTCCGTGCTGCGGGATGGCAAGGAAAAGCGCATCCCCATCTCCCAATTGCAGGTGGGCGATGTCTTCGTTGTGCGCCCGGGCGAAAAGGTTGCCACCGATGGTGAGGTCGTCTCCGGCAATTCCGCCGTGGATGCCTCCATGATCACCGGTGAATCCGTCCCGGAAGAGGTGGGCGTGGGCGATACCGTTACCGGCGCCACCATTAACGCTTCCGGCAAGTTGGAGGTCAAGGCCACCCAGGTGGGCGAGGACACGGTCCTTTCCCAAATGGCCACCTTGGTCACCAACGCGCAAGCCTCCAAGGCACCCGTGCAGCGCCTGGTGGACCGCATCGCGCAGGTCTTTGTACCGATAGTGATCGGCATTTCCGTCCTCACGCTGCTGGTACACCTCATCTTTGGCGGCGTGGCGCCGGCGTTTATCGCCGCCGTCTCCGTGCTGATCATCGCCTGCCCTTGCGCGCTGGGCCTTGCCACCCCGACCGCCATCTTGGTCGGCACCGGCCGCGGTGCCCAGCTGGGCTTGCTCATCAAGGGCCCGGAGATCCTCGAGTCCACCAAGCAGGTCGATACCATCGTGATGGATAAGACCGGCACGGTGACCGCCGGTGAAATGTCCGTTACGGCCGTGCATGGCGATGTCCTCGAGTACGCAGCCGCCGTCGAGCGGAACTCCGAACACCCCATCGCCCAGGCCATTGCGCGCGAGCGCGACGTGGAGCCCGGCACCGACTTTTCCACCAGCACCGCTGGCGTGGAAGCAACGGTGGATGGGGTCCGCGTGGGCGTCGGCAAGCCGCGTGGGGACCTAGGCCAGTACGCTGAGGCCTTCCGCAAGGCAGAGGGCGCGGGCGCTACCCCAGTGGCGGTGTACCTCGACGATGAGCTCGCTGGGCTCATTGAGGTCCGGGACACCGTCAAGCCCACCTCCGCTGAGGCCGTAGAGCAGATGAAGCAGCTGGGCCTAACCCCGCACCTGCTGACCGGCGATAATGAGGGCGCGGCCAAGCGCGTGGCAGAGGAAGTTGGCATCACCGAGGTCACAGCCGGCGTGGTTCCGGAGGAAAAGGTCGACGTCATCAAGAAGCTCCAGTCCGAGGGGCACAATGTGGCGATGGTTGGTGACGGCGTCAACGATGCCGCGGCCTTGGCCCAGGCGGACCTTGGCTTGGCGATGGGCGCCGGTACCGACGTTGCCATCGAGGCCTCCGATATCACGTTGATGAATGGGGACCTGCGGTCCGCAGCCGATGCCATTCGCCTATCCCGCCGCACGCTGCAAATCATTAAGGGCAACCTGTTCTGGGCCTTTGCCTATAATATTATTCTCATCCCCGTGGCGGCCTTTGGCCTGCTGAACCCGCTATTTGCCGGCATTGCAATGGCGTTGAGCTCCGTATTCGTCGTCTCCAATTCCCTGCGTCTCCGGAAATTTTCCACCCAGCGCTATGATTAGCGCATGCTCAGCCGCAATGAACGATTAGACCGGCTTCCGGTCACCAGCAAACACAAGCGCCTACTCTTGGGCTCCGGCCTAGGGTGGGCGCTCGATGCTATGGATGTCGGGCTCATTTCCTTCATCATGGCCGCCCTGGCCGTGCATTGGGATTTGAGTAGCACCCAAACCTCCTGGCTCGCCTCTGTTGGCTTCCTCGGCATGGCTCTGGGCGCGACATTCGGCGGGCTCCTTGCGGATAAATACGGCCGCCGCCACGTCTTCTCCCTCACCCTCTTGGTCTATGGCCTGGCCACCGGCGCTTCCGCCCTGGCCGGTGGGCTGACCATGCTTATCATCTTCCGCTTCATCGTCGGGCTGGGCTTGGGCGCGGAGCTGCCGGTCGCCTCCACACTCATCTCCGAATTCTCACCGCGCCGCATCCGCGGGCGCATCGTAGTCCTCCTCGAGGCCTTCTGGGCGCTCGGCTGGATCCTCGCCGCGCTCATCGGCACCTTCATCGTGGGCGCCGGCGAAAACGGCTGGCGCTGGGGCTTTGCCGTGGGTCTCATCCCCGCCGCTTATTCGGTCTACGTGCGCCTAGGCTTGCCGGAATCGGTGCGCTTCCTCGAATCCAAGGGCCGCCACGGCGAGGCCGAAGAGGTTGTGGCGTCCTTCGAGGAGGCCGCCGCGGGCCAGCCGCTTGACGATGTCCACCCAGAACCCACTGCCTCCACCGAGACCTCCATTTGGGGTCGGGGTTTGCGCCGCCGCACGGCGGCCCTGTGGACCATTTGGTTTTGCGTCAATTTCTCCTATTACGGCGCCTTCATCTGGATCCCGTCCCTGCTGGTTGCCGATGGGTTCTCGCTCGTAAAATCTTTCAGCTTCACCCTCATCATTACCTTGGCACAGCTACCGGGCTACGCCACCGCCGCCTGGCTCATTGAGGTCTGGGGCCGGCGAGTCACCCTCGCCGTGTTCTTGGTCGGCTCCGCCGTCTCGGCCGGGCTCTATGGCACCGCAAGCTCCGAAGTATTCATCATCATCGCCGGGTGCCTGTTGTCCTTCTTCAACCTCGGCGCCTGGGGTGCTCTTTATGCGATTGGTCCGGAGCTCTACCCCACCGCGCTGCGCGGTCGTGGTACAGGTGCCGCCGCCGGTTTTGGTCGCATCGCCTCCATCGTCGCACCGCTCGTTGTGCCGCCACTCATCGCGGCGACCGGCGCTGGATTCCTTTTCGTGCTCTTTGCGGCTGCCTTCGCCATCGCCGCCACAGCTGCATTTACTTTGCCTGAGCTTAAGGGTGAGGCCCTTGCTCGATAAATTAGCCCTTAGCGCGTGGATTGGCGTCATGGTGGCGCTGACCACCCTGAAAGCTTTCTTCCAGATTGGTTACCTGTGGAAGCCCGAAAACCAGCGCGTCCGCGAGCTCCATTTAGTTCCCCTCGATGAATTTTCCGGCAATAGTTGGTTTGCGCCGCTTTTCGAATACGCCGGCAATACCGCCTTCTTCATCCCCTTCGGGCTTTTGATATTCACGCTGTGCCGTTCCGTGAAGGTATCGGCTGCCTGGGGATTCGCGCTGAGTTTAACCCTGGAGACGGCCCAATATGTTTTTGCCCTAGGCCGCACAGATATCGATGATCTGCTCTTTAATACCCTCGGCGCGCTCATCGGTGCAGCGATCGCTCACTGGGGCGGGCAACGCTTCTTCCCGGTATGGCGGTGGCTTTCCTTGGTCGCGGCCGCGGTCTTTATCGTGCTGGTAATTCTGGGTCCCCGCTTAGGGGACCCCGCGGCCGTCGTGGACCTATAAGTCCTTTATCCGTGCGCCATGTTGACGAACTTGGAGTAGTGCAGCTGGTGGGCCACCTGAACCGTGTCAATGGGCCCGCCGCGGTGCTTGGCCAAAATAATATCCGCTTCTCCGGCTCGCTCGTTATCGCGGTCTTGCGAGTCTGGGCGGTATAGCAGCATCACCATATCGGCGTCCTGCTCCAAGGAACCGGACTCACGCAAGTCAGCCAATTGCGGCTTCTTGTCATTACGGGCTTCAGGTCCACGGTTCAGCTGCGAAATGGCAATCACCGGCACCTCAAGTTCCTTGGCCAATAGCTTGAGCTGGCGCGAGAACTCCGAGACCTCTTGCTGGCGCGACTCCACCTTTTTACCCGAAGACATCAGCTGGAGATAGTCCAAAACAATGAGGTCGAGGCCATGCTGCTGCTTGAGCCGGCGGGCTTTCGAACGGATCTCCATCATCGTGAGGTTCGGGGAATCATCAATGAATAGCGGCGCATCTTGAATGCGGTTAAGCGTGTCATCGATCTTCGCCCAATCCTCCGTGGAGACGCCACCACTGCGCATATCGGTGAGCTTGACCTCAGATTCCGCGGAGAGCAGGCGCATCACGATCTCCGAGGCTGACATTTCCAAGGAAAAAATGACGGAGGACTTGCCGTGCTGCAGAGAGCACGAGCGAATGAAATCCATCGCTAGCGTGGACTTACCCACACCGGGTCGCGCCGCCACGATGATCATCTGGCCTGCGTGCAAGCCATTGGTGAGCTTATCCAAGTCAATGAAGCCTGTGGGCACGCCCAATTCAACGCCGCCCGCCTGCTGTAGCGCCGCCAACTCATCAATGGTGGGATCAATCAGATCACCCAGCACGCGGTAGTCCTCAGCGGTCTTGCGCTGGGCGATGGCAAATACTTCCTGCTGGGCTCGGTCGATCACCGATTCGATCTCGGCATCCTCTGTGCCAGAAAATCCCAGTTGGACCACGCGCGTACCGGCATCCACAAGCCGGCGCAGGACGGCCTTTTCCGCCACGATTTCCGCGTAATAGCGGGCATTGGCCGCGGTGGGAACGGTAGCCAAAAGGGTGTGTAAGTAGGGCGCACCACCAACGCGTTCGAGGTTATTAAACCTATCCAGCCGCGAGGAAAGGATAAGGGGGTCGATGTCTTGCCCCGCCGCGTAGAGGTCCAGCATGGCACCATAAATTAAGGCGTGGGCCGGATAATAGAAGTCATCGGGTTCGAGCTCTTCAATTACCTCCATGACCGTATTGGGGCTGAGCAGCATAGCGCCCAATACGCCCTGCTCTGCTTCCCGGTCCGACGGCGGCTGGCGATACTCCTCGTAGCGCTGCGGTTGATCCTGTTGGTACCGCGGCCGGCGCGCTACGGCATTATCCGGCGCCGGTGGTTCCGGCGGAAGCTGTTCATCATCGAAGCTCGCGTTGGTCATGTGTCCCCCTTGGTGTCCGTAAAGAGACCGTGCGTAACGCTGTCCAAGTGTAGACGAGCTCCCGGACACTACCTGCCTGGGCATAACTCCCACAGTTATCCACAGGTGCTTGTGGAATTACCTGGTAGGCCGATCGTTGCATTTCATTTGCCGAGGTCACGACTGTGGATAACTTGGCATCACTGTGACCTGCAACGATAATAACCGCTGGTCAGGGCGATTATTTCGAAGTGTGAAAATTCCCACACAGTGGCGGAAAATAGGCCGTGACCAGCGGTAAAGTCGTGCAAAAATCTTGGTGAGCCCGTACCCTGAATTCCACATTCATCCACAGATTTTCACAGTTATCCACAGGCCAGTTGGGTAGGCAAAAGGCCCCAGGAATTCTCCACCTCACATAGAGAATTCTTGGGGCCTTAAGCCGTGCTGTTGTCTTTGGGTCTGTGGACCGTCGAGCGCTGCTTAAGCAGCGACGACCGAGAAGTTCACCTTGCCGAGCACGTCAGCGTGCAGCTTCAGCTCGACCTGGTAGTTGCCGGTCTTCTTGACCAGGCCCTTGGGCATATCAACGATACGCTTATCCAAGTTAGGGCCACCGGCCTTGGAGACGGCCTTGACAATGTCTTCTGCGTTAACGGAACCGAAGAGCTTGCCGGAAGTGGAGGTCTTAACCTTGACCTCAACGTTCGTCAGCTGCTCAAGCTGGTTGCGGACCTCGCGTGCGTGGTCCAGGTCGCGAATTTCGCGAGCTTCCTGGGCGCGCTTGATGCCCTCAATCTGCTTCTCAGCGCCGCGGGAAGCCACGATGGCCAAGCCGCGGGGAAGCAGGTAGTTACGTCCGTAGCCGTCCTTAACCTCAACAATTTCGCCAGCGGCGCCGAGGTTCTCAACGGCAGCGGTGAGGATCAGCTTCATGATCCCTGCCTTTCAATTGAGTTAGTTGAATAGTTGCGGGTGACAGACTTAGAACGGAGGTTCAGAATCAGCGCCTCCGAAGCCGCCTGCTGGCGGTGCGGAGTTCCACGGATCCTCTGCAGGAGCCTGGTTCTGCTGCTGCGACTGCTGCTGTTGCTGGCCTCCAAAGCCGCCCTGATTATTGTTATTCGAGCGCTGCTGCTGGCCGCCGCCGCCAAAGTTGCCGCCGCCCTCACGGGAATTGCGGTTTACCTGTGCGGTGGCGTAGCGGAGCGACGGACCGACCTCATCGACGTCGATCTCAAATACAGTGCGGTTTTCACCCTCGCGGGTCTGGAAGGAACGCTGCTTCAAGCGGCCGGTAACGATGATGCGCATGCCCTTGCTCAGGGTCTCGGCGACGTTCTCCGCCGCCTGGCGCCATACGTTGCAGGTCAGGAACATAGCTTCGCCGTCTTCCCACTGGTTCGTCTGCGAATTATAGCGACGAGGCGTGGAGGCGACGCGGAAGTTAGCTACCGCCGCACCCGCTGGGGTGAAGCGAAGCTCGGGGTCAGCAACTATGTTGCCCACCACCGTAATATTGGTATCTCCCTGTGCCATGTCTTTACTCCTTATCGGTTACGTGGATTGTGCTTGATCCCAGTATCCGCTACTTGCTGTCGGTGCGCAGAACCTTGGTACGCAGGATGGTGTCGTTCAGGTTCAGGCGACGGTCGAGCTCGGAAACCGAAGGGTGCTCGCACTCCAGGTTAACGACGGCGTAAATGCCCTCTTCCTTCTTCTCGATAGGGTATGCAAGGCGACGCTTGCCCCATACATCGAGGTTCTCAACCTTGCCGCCGTCCTTGCGGACGATGTCGAGGTACTTATCTAGGGACGGGGTTACGGTGCGCTCATCCTGATTAGGATCCAGAATGATCATGACTTCGTAGTGACGCACGGACCTCATCACCTCCTATGGTCTAGTCGTTTTCGGCTGCATCACCTTTGCGGATGCAGCAGGAGGGTGCGTTGCGTCAAGCAACCCCACCACAGTACCGCAAATGACCGGCGAAAAGAAATCTATCCCGTCGTAGTGGAGGCAAAAAAGATAGCACACGTCGCGGGAATGATGGTGAGAAAAACAATGGCAAGGATGCCCAAGATGATGGGCCCGCGCTTATCTTCCCTGTTATGAAACAGCCAAAAGGCCGCCATAACGCAGATAAAGCCCAACAAGATCGACACCATGCCGATTATGGTCACAATCA
The DNA here is from genome assembly GCF_040225815.1 of Corynebacterium sp. KPL2895. Taxonomy (NCBI): domain Bacteria; kingdom Bacillati; phylum Actinomycetota; class Actinomycetes; order Mycobacteriales; family Corynebacteriaceae; genus Corynebacterium; species Corynebacterium sp. KPL2895. The sequence goes on along the minus strand of NZ_JBEHFY010000032.1, from coordinate 7,531 downwards.
TTGAAATACTCCCGCCACTGGGTCGCGGCCCGTATGCGCCGCACGCACTTTATCTTCCGTTTTATTCCACATTTGCCGCAGCACAATAACCGCCATGGCAATGATGAATCCATCGCGCACAAGGATCGCCACGTCCAAGAGCTCGTGTGGAATACCCTTATTATCGATGCCCAGCATGTGCCACATGAGCAGGGGCCATACGAGGGCATCGGCAAGCGCCCAGCCCAAAACCAACCGCCAACGCGGCACGGCCAAGGCCGCTGGAACTAGGAGCCAGAGCGAATACTGCGGGGACCAAACCTTATTGACCAGCAGGAAGGCCGCGACGATGAGGAAGACCAACTCCGCTACCCGCGGGGTAAGCGGGCTGCGCCAGCCGGCCAAGGCAATACCGGCGCACAAGAAGATGAATGCCACGAGCGAGAAAGTATTCAAAAAGTCCTGGCTGAAAGAAATGTCCAGATTCCGGCTAATCAGCGCATACAGGGTGGTCCATTCCGCGCCGCGTTCCTGGTTCAGGCGGAAAAATTCCGCCCAGGCGTCCGGGTATTTCAAGGCAACGGGAAGGTTGACCACGAACCAAGCGGCAGCCGTAGCGACGGCGACCTTGGCAAAAGCGTCCCAGCGGCGACTGCGCCAGGCAAGGACGAAAAACGCACCGAGCAGAAATATCGGCCATAATTTGAATGCGGTTCCAAGGCCGATGAGGATGCCGGCGAGCCAAGGGCGGTGGCGGCTAATGGCCAGTAGCGCGCCGACGGCAAAGGCGATGGCAGGTATATCCCAATTGCTAAAGGCATGGATGATAATCAACGGGCTGGCGGCTACCAGGATGGTGTCCCACGTGCGGTTTCCCACCAAGAGGTAAACCATGTAGATGACGCCGACCCAGGTGCAGGCCATGACCATGGCGGTGAGCCCAAAGTACCAGCCAGCGGCGGGCACCCCAGCCCATTCCACGAGCCCATAAGTATGGCGCGCAATCCAGCCCATCAGGCCCTGGAACATCCCCGCCAATACCGGGTATTCCATGTAGCGGGTCAGGCCATCTTCCTGCCAGGAAAAGGCGTAGGGAAAGCCCGGTTGATCTAATCCGCGGCCTTCATAAAGCGGGACGATGTCGTTATAGCAAAAAGAGGTGTACTGGCGGTTAGCGGACCAATCAAGATTGATGGTGCCGTCTTCGCCGCGAGTACCAGCGGCGCAATTTGCCTTGGATAAGAACCCACCGGCCAAGAAAATCCAGGCTACCGCGATGAGCGCGCGCAGCGGGGTCCACCACTGCGCGCGGCTATCCCGGGCAAAGCGTCCCCTCGGCCCGCCCAAGAACTCTATGACGCCTCGCGCCATTGGTTCGTCTGCGGCGGACAAGCGCTGGTCTTGGCTCACGCGTACCGCTCCTTGCTTAGCCTAAGAGGTCAGCCAGGCCGCCTTCGCGGTCAAGGATGTCATCTAAAGACGGAGCTTCGGGTGGGGCTGGCTCGTTATTGCCGCCGCCATTTCCCCTATTGCCGCCGTTTCCATTATTGCCTCCCTGGTTCTCCGGCTGCTGCGACGGGGCATCGCGACCCGCATCCGGGCTTTCCGCAGGTGCTGGGCTGGTCTCTTCTTCAGGGGTGCCATTTTGCGCTGGACCAGTGTAGTTCTGGGTGCTTTGCCCGCCGGCGCTACCACCTGGGTTGTAGGCCGGACCGCCGCCGGCAGAAACCGTGCCGAAGCGCAACGGGTAAGCAGTGGGGAATTGCTGGAATTCCTGGTCCGCCAAGGAGTTATCCAATACGGACTTCCAGATCTTCGTCGGTGCGCCAGCGCCGTACATGATGCCGCCATACTGGTCGAAAATGGCAGAGGTGTTATCGGCCGTACCTACCCACACGGCGGTGGCAAGCTGCGGGGTGGCACCGACCATCCATGCATCCTTATTGGTTCCCGAATCACCGAGCTGGGTCGTACCGGTCTTAGATGCCGAAGCACGTCCGCCCGCCAGCGAGCCGTTGGACCATGCTGCCACTGGCCCCATGGCCTCAAGGACGTTATTGGCCACATTGGCGGAAACGCGGCGCTCGCCCTCACCGTCTGGGTGTTCATACAGAACTTCCCCTGCGGCATTTTCTACGCGCTGCACAAAGTGCGGGTTGTGCCAGACACCCTGGTTCGCAAGAGTAGACATCGCGGTTGCCATGTCCAACGGACGGGACTGGTACTGGCCCAAGACCACACCTTCGAAAGGCTGCTTGCCGTTTTCAGTCAGCGTCTTTTCGATGCCCGGCAGCGAGCGGGCAACGCCCAAAGCGTGGGCCATATCCGCGGTGTCCTGGGTGCCGTTCTTCAGATCGCTCTGCAGGCGCAAATAAGAGGTGTTCAGGGACTGCTTGGTGGCCTCGCGCAGGTCGCATACGCCACAGCCGCCGCCCACGTTGGTGACCAGATCGGAGCCCGGCAGCTGGTACGGCGCCGAGGAGTAGTTGGTATCCAAGCTAATGCCCTGCTGCAGTGCAGCGGCAAGCGCCATAATTTTGAAGGTCGAACCGGTCTGCAACGGGGAGTTGGCGTAATCCCAACCGTTGGAATCATGCCCGCCAAAGTATCCGCGCACCGCACCCGTCTTCGGGTCAATGGTTACAGAAGCTGCGCGGGCATCCTCTTGTAGCGGCGCCAGCTGGTCATCGACTGCCTGCACCGTATTGTTTTGCACGTTCATATCGATGGTGGTGGTAATGCGCAGGCCGCCGGTAGAGACCTGATTTTCCGTAATTCCCACCTCTTCAAGCTCGCGGATGACCTGGTCCTTAATGTGGCCATTGGCACCCGGGGCTTCCGTATATGCCGAATACTCAGAGGGGTCGCGGGTCTCCGGGAAGACCATTCCATCGCGCTCTTCCTTGCTGAGATCGCCCATGTCCACGAGGCCATCAAGCACGTAGTTCCACCGGTTTTCGGAACCTTCCTGGTTCACGCGCGGGTCCAGGCCAGACGGCGACTGGATAAGGCCGGCGAGCATGGCGCCTTCCTCAGGGGTGAGGTCCTTGGCGTCCTTATCAAAATAGGCATTAGATGCAGCCTGGATGCCGTAGGCATTGCGGCCAAAGTAGACCGTATTCAGGTAGGCGTTGAGGATGTCTTCTTTTTCCCACTCATTGGTCATCTTGATGGAGTAGATGAGCTCGCGCGCTTTACGAACGTAGGAGTATTCGTTGCCCACCAGGGTGTTTTTCACGTACTGCTGGGTAATCGTGGAACCACCGCCGGCGGTGTCATTGCCGGTGACCTTACCCAGTACCGCGCGGCCCAAACCGGTGAAGGAAAAGCCGGAGTTTTCCCAGAAGTCGCGGTCCTCAGCGGCGAGCACGGAGTCCTGGACAAAGACGGGTACTTCATCCAAGGTCACGTGCGTGCGGTTGCCTTCCGGCGGTACCAAACGCGCCAGCTGGGTATCGTTATCGGAGGCATAGATGGTAGAGACCTGGTTATTGGCCAGCTCTTTGGGCTCCGGAACGGTGTATTGCGAATAGGCATAGCCAAAAAGGCCTGCAGGCAGTGCCACAAAAACCACTAGGAGAGCCACAACGACCCACGGCCAAATGCGGCGCTTTTTGGGTTCTTCGCCTTCTTTACGGCGGTCCACCTTAGTGGACTCGCCAGTAGATTCCTTCTCGGTCACTGATTCGTGTCCTCATTCATCCCTGGTAACAAACTAAATAATTGCAGCTTACTGCCTAAGGCGGTGCGTCGAAAACTAACACGCGTTAAAAGCCGTTGCAGAACGCAACAAATGATTCCACCGGCAGTGTCTGCAGACCTCCACCTCATGCACGGTAAATTCCAGGCCTTCACCAACAAATTCCGCTATTTCTTGCTCGCTGCGGGCGCTCCCGGCGCGCCGGCCTAGGCTCTCGCCGTACACCCACCGGGTCAGGCGCAGGTTCTCCCCGCAGACCGGGCAGGGTTTATCCATGGTGCGGCCGTGGTGCTCGGCGGCGGCCCGGAGGAGGAAGTCCGCATCGCACACCTCATCGCGCCCCAAGTGCCCGGCGCGGTATTCGCGGACGTGTTGGGTGCGCTCCCATTCGTGAGAAACCTCGTGCTTAAAGGCAACGGAATTCACCCGCATTATCTTAATTTCCTCTTCTTGATCGATCCATATGCCGTCGTGCTACCACCAGGCATAATTTCTGGCCTAACGTTGCGCAGGCACCACACAGCAACGAATTTATAAAGGAGCATAGTGTGTCTGACAAAGTAAAGGTCGCCATCGTCGGCGTCGGCAACTGCGCCACGTCCCTTATTCAGGGCGTGGAGTTTTATCGCAACGCCGCAGCAGAGGAAAATATTCCTGGCCTGATGCACACGCAGTTCGGTCCCTACCACGTCGGCGATATTGAGTTCGTCGCGGCCTTCGACGTCGATGGAGACAAGGTGGGCAAGGATCTTGCGGAGGCTACCCGCAGCTCCCGCAACTGCACCATCACCATCGCAGACGTCCCAGACCTCGGGGTCACCGTTAAGCGTGGCCCCACCATGGATGGCCTGGGCCGTTACTACCAGGAATCCATTACGGAATCGGATGAAGCTCCTGCCGATGCCGCAGCTGCCCTCCGCGAAGCGGGTGCCGAGGTTGTTGTTTCTTACCTGCCGGTTGGTTCCGAAGAGGCGGATAAGTTCTACGCTCAGGCCGCTATCGATGCCGGTTGCGCATTCGTCAACGCCCTGCCGGTCTTCATTGCTTCTGACCCAGAGTGGGCCAAGAAGTTTGAGGACGCCGGTCTGCCCATCGTGGGCGATGACATCAAGTCCCAGGTTGGCGCAACCATCACCCACCGCGTTATGGCGAAGCTTTTTGAAGACCGCGGCGTACGCCTGGACCGCACGATGCAGCTCAACGTGGGCGGCAACATGGACTTCAAGAACATGCTGGAGCGCGAGCGCCTTGAGTCTAAGAAGATTTCCAAGACCCAGTCCGTGACCTCCAACGTGCACAACTCCCCTATCGCTGGCAAGCGCGCAGACCGCAACGTCCACATCGGCCCGTCGGACTACGTGGAGTGGCTGGATGACCGCAAGTGGGCTTATGTCCGCTTGGAGGGTTCCGCATTCGGCGAGGTTCCGCTGAACCTGGAGTACAAACTCGAGGTCTGGGACTCCCCTAACTCCGCCGGCATTATTATCGATGCCGTCCGCGCCGCCAAGATCGCCTTGGACCGCAAGGTTGCCGGTCCAGTACTTTCCGCTTCCTCCTACCTGATGAAGTCCCCTCCAGTACAGAAGGCCGACGATGTCGCGCGCAACGAGCTGGAAGATTTTATTAAGGGAAGCTAATTTTTTCGTCGCGATACTACCGCTAGGCGGTAGTGCACGATAGAATTTAGTTCTATGACGCAACATCATGATGAGACGGCCCCAACGAAGTCCCCGTCCGAATACGAGGACGCGGTAGAGGTAGCGCGGGATATCCAACCGGCGCTCAATAAGTTAATTCTTATTTTCCAGCGCACCGCAGAGGGTTCATCGTTGACTACCTCGCAGGTCTCCATCATGAACCAGTTGCGCTTGCGCGGGCCTTCCCGCGTATCCACTATCGCCCAGGCGGAGCTCATCCGCATGCCCACTGCGTCCAACGCGCTCTACCAACTAGAGCGCCGCGGATTCGTGGAACGCCACCGCGATGAGGAAGATCGCCGCGGGGTGCTGGTTGCGCTCACCCAGCTGGGCGAGTCCGAATTGGCCATAGTTTCCGGCCAACGCGCCGCCGCCCTTGCGGAGATTATGCGGTGGCTCGAGCCCGAGGACTTGGCCACCGCCCGCGAGATGGGTGCGGTCATTTCCAAGCTTGCGGATGTCTACCGCCCCACCATGGATAGCGAATAGCAAGCTTGCGGCGGCGTGCAATTTTAGTTTTGCGGCCACAACAGACGATAATGAGCCTTAGTACTCATTAAACTTTCGCATACATATTCATTCTATGGGCAAAAAATCTAAACAACCGCTGCTGCCGACCCTGCATAAAGGCTCGGCCAAAGAGCCGTTGCGCATCCTCATTTCTTGGAGTCCTTCCTCTTCCGGTACGGAACCCCTCGACTTCGCCGCATGGTTATCGCGCACCGCGGTGATAGAGGTGCGCGTTATTTCCACGGTTTTCCAGCCCTGGACCACGACGTCTTTGTCCAAGCTGGGCGGGAAATACAAGAAGTGGTTCAAAGAGCAGAAGCAAGCATGCGTGACAGCCACCGCTGCGGCCCTGACGGAGGCAGGTATCCCGGAAAAGTACTGGGACGATACGCCCTCCGTGCTTGTCGATGGCCCCTCTCGCCCCCAGCTTCTTACTGAGATGGCCCAAGATTTTCAGGCCGATATTATCCTGTTAGGCCCTAACCAAGCCGCGCCCAAGGGCCGCTTTTTCCCCGGCTCAACTGCGGATACCCTCCTGCACTACTCGCCGCAATCCTTAGGGCTTATCCCCCGCAAGGCCAAGTTGTCGAAACACGGTGTGACCCGCTTTAATTTTGTCATTACAGAGCGCGGTGACCGTGCTGATAGGGAATTATTGGGCGCAGCCGCGCTGGCAGATCGCTGGGATCTGCCCCTGCGCATCTTGGCCTTCTCGGCGGATGACCTGTTGCATTCCCCGTCGAAGGATAAAAGCGATATTGCGCTCAAGCTCACCGCGGAGTGGCACGAGGATTCATTGGCCATGCTCGACCGGGCTCGCGACCACATCCAAGATTCCTTCCCCGAGCTCGAGGTCTCCTCCGAGATCGGCTCCGGGGCCGGGTGGTCCGGTGCGGTTGATTCGCTTAAGTGGAAAAAGGGCGATCTAATGTTGATGGCCTCTGCCCCACAAGGTCCCATCGCGCGGGTCTTTTTGGGTTCTACCGCAACCGAGTTACTCCCTCATATTCGCGTACCGGTACTCATTCACCCCGCGACCGACTAGGCTTTAAAGTATGAGCTCACGCCCAGAGCACCCCGAAAACGACCTGACGACCGACGCCGATTATGCCAACTTGCGCCGGCCTGAGCCGCAAAGCTTCGATGATTTGGCAGACGAGCCCGATCCCGTCGAGGTAGCCGCCGCCAACCGGCGCTCCACGCGGCAAGCCATCTGGTACATGGTGTCCGTGCTGGTCATCTCCGCGCTGTACGGCTTCGGCGTCGCGCTCTTTTCGCGCCTTAGCGGCGGCCCACTGTGCGACGATGGCACCGCAAGCTGGCTGTGTACCGAGGGCCAAAGAAACTTCTTTGCCATCTCCACCATGATCATCCCGCTGCTGGGCATGATCGGCTGCGCGATCATTATGGTGCGCAAGCTGCGCCGCTACCTGCGCTGGCGCAGCTGGATGGCGATCTTTTGGGTGGTGGCCTTCAACTTCATGATCTGGGCTATTAGCGATATTCAGCTGCTATTGGTGCGCTAACCCCGCACCTAGCTGTCCAAGCTAGCTGGCAAGTGTTATGTCCATGAGGTTTTTGGACTTGGAGTCCAGCTACTTTGTGGACTCGGAGTCTAGGGACTTTGTGGACGCGGAGTCTCCCC
>NZ_JBEHFY010000031.1:0-20945 GCF_040225815.1 Corynebacterium sp. KPL2895 | reverse complement strand
CATGGCTGGACATGGTGGTAGATTACCAATCTTGCCAGCTCGACTGGGCTGGATATCAGGTGTCCACCAAATGGGGGTCAGGTCCCTCCGCGTGGGCTAAGCTGACTGCTTATGGAAAGCATGTGGCCACCGTTTGGGCTGACGATTCGCGCGAGCGATACAACCCACCCTGGCGTGGAACTGCGCGTGATGCGCGATGAGGATATTGAGGATATTGCGGCAATCGCCGGTGTGGCGCCAGAGGACATCTACGGCGCAGACATTCCAGATTACGCCTTTCCGTGGTTATTCAATCCCAGGATGAATACGCCTGCGGCGGCGGCCCAGTTCCGGTGGAGCAACCGGGCGCAGCTGCGCCCAGAAAAGTGGTCCTTGGACTTCATCGTGTGCGATGCGCACTCAGGAGAAATCCTGGGTACTATCGATGCGCGGGCGGAGGACTTCGCTAGAACGCGAGAAATTGCGACCGGTTCCTGGGTCTTTCACCGCTTCCAAGGCCAAGGGGTGGGCACGCTCATCCGGCACGCGGTTGTGGCCTTTGGCCTCGATTACCTAGGTGCGCAGGCGATGAGCACGAGCTGGGTGGCGCACAATGAGGCCTCGGCGCGGGTGAGCCAGAAGCTGGGCTACCAGGTGGTTTCTGAAGGGGAAGAAAAGGCGGGGCCGCAGAATAGTTCGCAGCGGCACGTGACTGCGCGCGTGGCGGCTTATAACTATAAACGCCCGGATGACCTGTGCGTGGAGGTCTCCGGGCTGAGCCAGCAGCTGCTGGGGATGCTGCGCTAGCTCCTACCCAGCGGCGTCTTCGCCCTCAAAGCGCTGGCGCAGATCGCGCACGTATTCGCCTACTTCTGGGCCCTCGTACTGGCCCACGACTTCAGATACCTCGCCCACGGAGCGGATTTCGCCGTGATCGATCCACAGCGCGGTATTGCACAGCTGCGCCAAAAAGTCATTGGAGTGGGAGGCAAAGACCAAGATGCCGGAGCGCTTAACCAGCTCTTGCAGGCGCACGCGGGCCTTGGCCATGAAGGCGGCGTCGACGGCGCCGATGCCCTCATCCAGCAGCAGGATTTCCGGCTCGATGGAGGTCACTACGCCGAGTGCCAGGCGCACGCGCATACCGGTGGAGTAGGTGCGCAGGGGCATCGATAAGTAATCGCCCAGCTCGGAGAACTCTGCGATTTCATCCATCTTTTTCTTCATCTGCTTGATGGATTGGCCCAAAAACAGCCCGCGGATGATGATGTTGTCGTAGCCGGATACCTCTGGGTCCATGCCCACGCCCAAGTCAAAGACGGGGGCGACGCGCCCGCGGACATCGGCGGTACCGCGCGTGGGCTCGTAGATGCCGGAGAGCAGGCGCAGCAGCGTGGACTTGCCGGCGCCATTGTGGCCAACGAGCCCGACGCGATCGCCTTCGCGCAGGTGCAGGTTAATATCCCGCAGCGCCTCAACCACCACGGTGTTGTGGTCATTTTTCCCAATGGCACCGCCCGCGGTAGAAAGCATGGCCTTTTTTAGGGAGCGGGATTTGGCATCAAAGATGGGAAAGTCCACGCACGCGTTATACGTATCAATTGAGACCATTAGTTTTTATCCTTTCAACGAGCCTCATGGTGGGGTGGGTGTAAAGGAAGGGAGGCTATACCCAGTAGCTCACGCGGAAGCGCCACTTGCGCATGACTAGCCCGGCGATGAACAAGCCGATTGCGGTGCAGCCGATGACGATCCACCAGTGGTAGGCGGCAACGGGCTCACCAATCATTGGGGCGCGCACGATTTCCAGGTAGTGATACAGCGGGTTGATTTCCGCGATGCGGGCGCGGTCTGCCACCGCACCGCCTTGGTCCTTGAGCGTATTGGTCATCCAGACAATCGGGGTGACGTAGAACAATAGCTGCGTCAGGGCTTCTAGCAGCGGGGCAACGTCGCGGAAGCGCGTGGCGATGATGCCAAAGAACATGGTGACCCACACACCGTTAATGAGCAGGAGCAGCAGCCCGGGGATAAAGAGGAAGAACTCCCAGCCCAGGTTGCGCGGGAAGATCATGATGAGCAAGAGCCAGATGATGAGGTTATGGCCTAAAAACAGCGTTTGGCGCCACACCAGGCGGTACACGTGCACCGAAAGTGGGGCGGGAAGCTGCTTAATCAGTCCCTCATTTTCAATAAAGACCGTGGCGCCTTCCTTGATGCAGCCCGAGATAAAGGTCCACATAATAAGGCCCACGGTGACGTGGGGAAGGAATTCCGCGACGGGAATCTGGAAAAGCATGGAATACAGCAGGCCCAAGGCAAGCGCCATCACACCGGTGGCGATGGTGATCCAGAACGGGCCAAGGACAGAGCGGCGGTAGCGCTGCTTGATATCTTGCAGGCCCAGCTTGAACCACAGCTCACGCTGCTGTGCACCCCGCGTAAGGTCCGCGAAAGCAGCCTTGAGGGTCATGGACTGGGACGCTGGAACGGCCTCGCCTTCTGGCTGGGAGGTCATGCGGGCGATATCAGCGCGCAGTTGATTGTTATCTTGCACGCCCAACACCCTAGCGCGCGTGCTGGGCAAACGGGGAACTACACGCCGCTAGCCTGCGAAAACGGCGATGCCCAGGGAAAATTCAGATTTGGGAAACTGACGCCAAACGCGTATACAGTAGGGAATCGACGGCCACGTGGTGGCAGTTGTTCAGTGCGATGAAGAAGGGGACCTAATGCCAGCAGCTTCGGCACACTATGACGTCTTTAGTGCGCGAGGTTTGTACACCGGGCTATCTGATGGCTGGACGTACCTCAACGCGCACGCGGTGCCCCAAATCTCGGAGCGCGTGACTTCCGGCGTTGCGCGGTCCTTCCGGATGGCGACGGCGGTAGCGACGCAAGAAGGCCCAGGCGGCGTCCACTCGGCTGCGCCGGAGCCGGGCCGGCTGGCAGGCGATGGCAACTACGCGGCAGCACGCATGGCCATTGCGGATCTCACCGGTTCCAAGGCGGACCGCGTGGTTCTTGGCCCGTCCCTGCCCGTGCTGTACCAATCCTTGGCGCGCGCGGCACGCCCACTATTAGGCAGCAATTCCTCGGTGGTGCTGTCCAAGCTGGATCCGCCTACGCTGTATTCGGCTTTTTCTGAGGTGCGCGCCGATATTCGCTGGGCACAGCCAGATCTTGGCACCGGCGAATTGCCGGGATTCCAGTTCGCGGAGCTTGTCGATGGCTCTACCAGGCTCGTCTCCTTTTCCGCCGCGCATGAGCTGTTGGGCACGGTATCCCCGGCAGAGGAGATCATTGACACGGTGCGGGGGCGCTCGCGTGCTTGGACGCTTCTCGATGTCTCCGCAATCGCGCCCTACCGCCCCATCCGCTTCGATGAGCTGGGCGCGGATATCGTAGGCATCGACATCGGCCTGCTTGGTGGGCCGCAAATGGCCGCCTTGGTCTTCCGCGATACGCGCATGCTCCGCCGCCTGGATGCCTTAAATCCCATCTATTCCAAGGAAGATGGACGCAAGCTAGAGACCCCGGTTTCTTCTGGCTTGGCCGGTGGCGTGGGGCCACTGGTAGACCACCTTGCGGCCTTGGCTGGTGGGGATAAGGGTTCGCGCCGGGTGCGGCTTAATAAGTCCATGACCGCCTTGAGCGCCTACCTCGAGGACTTGCGTGCGGTTCTGTACTCATTTTTGAGCACGCTTCCCGCCGTACACATCCTGGGTGTTACCGGCGAGGCGGCGGCGGGCGCTTCCGATAATCGCTTGCCGCGCCTTACCTTTGCGGTCCAGGGCGTGCCCGCGGAGACGGTGTACAAGCGCCTCTTTGATAATGGGCTCGTCACCACCCTGGCTCCGCAAACGCCGCTGCTGACGGAAATGGGCGTGGAAGAGATCGGTGGTGCCGTTACCGTGGCATTAGGTCCGTTTAATACCCACCACGATATCGAGCACCTCGTGCGCGTCGTTGCCTCGCTCGCTTAAATTCGCCTAAGCAAGGCGCGCTGGGGAAACTACACCGTGAGGACCAGAGTGCCGGTGACCTCGCCGCTGTCGAGGTCGGTGTGGGCTTTGGCGGCATCGGCAAGCGGGTACGTGCCATGCAGCGCGTGCTTGACGCGTCCATCCTCCAGCATGGGCCACACATTCTTGATGGTGCCGGCGACGATCTCCGCCTTATCGTCCAAGTCACGCGCGCGCAGCGTCGTGCCCTGAATGGTCAGGCGCTTCGGCAGCATGGGGGCCAGGTTGATGTCCGCCTTGGTGCCGCCCTGCATGCCAATGATGATGAGCTTGCCGTCCTTGGCCAGGCACTTCATGTTCTTTTCCAGGTACTTTGCGCCGATGATATCCAGGATGACATCGCAGCTGCCCTTGAGCTCGTCGACGAAGTCCTGCTCCTTGTAGTTGATGAGAATATCCGCGCCGAGCTCGCGGCAGCGTTCCAGCTTTTCCTGCGATCCGGCGGTAACCGCCACCTCAGCGCCCAGCGCCTTTGCTACCTGGATGGCAAAGGTGCCGATGCCACCGCCACCGCCGTGGATGAGCACGCGCTGGCCCTCGTGCAGGCCCGCCTCGATGCCCAGGTTGGACCACACGGTGCAGCCGACCTCAACCACGGCCGCGGTTTCTTCCAAACTAAATCCCTTGGGCAGCGGAAGCAGTTGACCCTGCGGGACCGCGACGTATTCTGCATAGCCGCCGCCTGCAAGCAAACAGCCCACCTCGGTGCCAGCTTCCCAATCCGTATCGCCGGCATCCTCAATCACGCCGGCGGCCTCTAGGCCAATGATTTCCGATGCCCCTGGTGGCGGCGGGTACGCGCCCATCGTCTGCAGAATATCGCCGCGGTTGACTCCCGCGGCTTTTACCTTCACCAGTACCTCGCCGGATCGCAGCTCAGGAACGTCTACGTCCTGCAGCTCTAGCGACCGTGGGGTATCAGGATCGGTCTGAACGATTGCCTTCATCTGTGTAGCACTCATACCGCCAATGTAATGGAGGAGGTGTGGTGTGCGCCACGTCCATTTCCTCGTGGGGCAATGTGATTCGCGCGGGACTGTTTAGTAAGCTAACCAAGTTGCCTCTTCGGCACGATGGAGACGTGGCAGAGCGGCCGAATGCACCGGTCTTGAAAACCGGCGAGGTTTATTCCTCCGCGGGTTCAAATCCCGCCGTCTCCGCAGTGTCATGAGTCGCGACATGCTTGACAGGTCAGTCGCGACATCGTTGACAAACCGGCATCTCAGTCGTTTTTGTTCTGGGGTGCCGGTTTTTCGTGTTTTGGGTCTAGGGGTGGGTCGCCTTTTTTCCAGTAGGGCTTTTGGTAGTCGCGGGCTGTGTCGATGTAGTTCTCGGTGATGATTTCTCCGGTCGCAGCTAGTGATGTGGTGATGTGGTTGTCGGCGATGACCATGAGGATTTTTTGTTTCTTGAATGCGCGCCCGATGCCTAGGTGGAAGAGTTTGCCGGCGTAGCGGACGGTGACTTTGCCGTTGTCCCAGACGATGTCTTTTCTGGTGCGCCATTCTTGTGTGGGATTGTCGTTGGGGCTGGCTTTTGTGCCGGTGGTGTAGCTGTGGTGTGGGGTGTGTCGTCCTAGTGCGCGGTGTGGGCGTGTGGTGTTGTAGTAATCGCGGAATTCGTCGAGGAGTTGTTGCAGTTCAGCAATGGTATGGGCGGCTGGTCGTGCGGCGAGCCATTTTTTAAGGGTTTGGTGGAATCGCTCAATTTTTCCTTGGGTTTGCGGGTGTCCTGGCCGTCCGTTTTTCTGTTGGATTTTGTGTGTGGTCAGGACTTTTTCAAAGGCATTTCTCCCGCCTTTGCGCCCGGCTAGCCGGGCAGTAAATACTAAGCCATTATCGGTGAGAGTGGATGCTGGCGGGCCGTATGTGTTGATCAGGCGGGTTAATTCTTGTGCTACCTGTGGGCCGCTAAAGCCGGCTCGTGCGGTAATAGATAGCAGGTAGCGGGAGTGATCGTCGAGGAAATCCAGCACGTCGACGCGGGTGTTATCTGCCAGATAGATGTAGGTGATATCAGCCTGCCAGCATTCATTGGGCATGGCGGCTTCAAAGCGGACAAATGAGCTTTTAGGCTTCTTCTTCGGTGCTGGGGTGATAAGGCCTTCAGCGTTGAGGATGCGGCGGATTGTTGATGTTGATGGGCTGCGGTGGCCGTCTTTTTCTAGGTGGAAGGAAATGGTGTCTGGCCCGGCATCGAGCCCGTGGCGAGTTAATTGCTTGCGGATAGCGATGATTTCTTTACGCAGCTTGTCAGGCACTGCCTGTGGATGGGTATGCGGGGCACGAGAGCGAGGCGCGATGGCGTCGGCGCCGCCGGCGTCAAAGGCGTTGAGGATCTGATAGACGCGCTGGCGGGAGATTCCAAAACGCTGGGCGACTTTAGAGGGGCTGCGGCCCTGTTTGCGGACTGCCTTGACGATGGCCATGTTGCGGTTGGGACTATTCATAGTGTCAAACATGTCGCGACTGATGAGTAAAACATCACCCGACACGGCCAGGTAACCCTAAGCGTCAACTATGTCGCGACTGACCTGTCAACCATCACGACCACTTACCCAGGAACAGACTGTCAAATAAGTCATGAATTCGGACACCGCCGTCTCCGCAGAGAGCATTCCCCTAGTCCTGACTGACTAGGGGTTTTGTCTTGTCTGTACGACTCAGCTGTCTAGAACGGGAAAACGTGGGACCTTTTCCTGCTTCCCCTGATTATCTTTGAAACTAAAATTTATTGCACGAAAGTTTTAGAATGAAAGAATAGGTAACGTAGATCGTTTAAACCCCAGGATGATTATTTTCTAACAAATCTACAAACTGACTGCTGAAAATTTGCACATCACCGCACCTCACCGCATACAATGATTGCTGCGCGCGGAAACGCGTATAAGATTTTTCCAACCTCGAAAGGAATTTCGAAATGATTTTTGATATCGTATCCAACGTACAGGAAGCAGCACACTCCGCAGTCTCCACCGGCTGGGACGCTCTTGAGCAGGCAAGCCTGTTCTTCCGTCAGGTGCCTTACCTGGTCCCGGACGCTGTTAACGAGTTCACCCGCTCCATCCTCGGCTTCTAAGATTTAAGAACCGAGAGAATAAAGCCCCGAGGCCATTTGGTCTCGGGGTTTATTCATGTGCTGACCCCATCTTGAGTTCTAGCGATGGTGGAAAACTAATATGCACTAGAAACTTATGTAGGAACAGAACGGGATTCTGTTGCTACGGTAGTGGAGCGGTTTGTATCGCTAGTGTTGACCGGTGCTCAGCCTCTACTTCCTCCGCAAAAGTCACTCACAACAAGGTGATAGTTAGGTAGCTTCTGGTTACGGCCAGATTGCTCAATTCTCATTTTTGCCTCTATTGCCGCGAACCTAGCCGCCCTAGCACTGTATGCTGCATTTATGCCTAAAACTCTCACCTCTCCTTGCGCGATCCTTGCAGTGACTGCTGTCGTTTTTGTTTCCGGTTGTTCTAATTCCGATGAGTCTAATAATGCCGATAGCAAGCCGAATTTCACCGGATCTAGCGCAACTTCAGATGCCAGCGAAGAAACCGCCCCTTCAGACACGGATGATAAAGGTGCTGGAGACGAGGATTCCGCGAAAGAACCGAGCGCCGCGACAGTGACGGAAAAGGCCCAGGAAAAAGCAGGTTCTGGGGAGAATAAGATCATCCCAGTAGAAGACTTGTACTCCCTGTGGGTACCAGCGTTGTGTGACCATGGCGCCGGCACGTTGGTGGATGGGACTTTGCCCGAGCACTTAAAGACTGGATATCCCAATGCTGCCGCTGGGCTAAAGCTCAACAAGGATGGAACCCCTAAGGGTGCTTACGCCGATATCAACGGCGATGGCAAAGATGAAGCTGTCATTACCTATGTCTGCGATCAAGGCGGCGTGGCTTGGCCAGATAATTTGCTGATTTATGACAATGACCTGAATTACATTACTCAGGTAGAAGACTGGACCCGTAATGGAATGGAGCCAGCACGCAGGCATATTAATCAGCTGGAGTGGACTGACAATACCGTGACCGTAACGTGGCGTGCCCATGGGGAAGGCGAATCGGGTGCTGTGGCCACGCAGGACCTGACGGGAAACCTCACCTTGGACGGCGACAAAGCGAACCTAGAGATGACGGGGCACCGGAAGACCTCTTAGATCCGTCTGATTTTGCTGCGGTATTTCATACCGGGGGATGACGAGCCTAGTGCGGCGCAGAATTAATCTTGGAAACGTACAGGGCAAGTCAGGTGTGGTCGTGATGCTGGCTTTGTCCCAGAGATAAAAATGCTCGACGAAAGGACATCATGAGTACCTCGGAACTTTATGTAGCAGCAGAATCCACTAACCCTAATGACACGTGGTGGTTCCTAGGGTTCCTTCCCATTATTTTGCTCGTCGCGTTCTGGATTGCGGCGGTTATTTCTATTATCGCTTCTGGGTACACGATTGCGGCCAAGGTGCTCTTTATCGCTGCTACCTTCGCCCTTCCTTTCTTGGGGCCGCTCATCTGGTTCCTCTTTGTTCGCGGCAGGGAAGACAAGCAAAGGCGCTAGAAGGACCATCACCCGGCTGGTTTAGGACATATTGTGCTGTTCCAACCACGCGTTAATGCCGCCGCGCAGGGAAACAACTTGCTTGTAGCCGCGGCCGCGCAGCGCGTGGACGGCTTGCGCGGAGCGGATGCCGCTGGCGCAGTAGATAACGGCGGCATCGCGCTGGCCGATGTCCGGGTTCTCGCCGGCGAGGATGCGGTCGAGGGGCAGATGCGTTGAATGAGGAATGGTGGCGCGGGCGCGTTCGGCGTCGGTGCGGACATCGATAAGCGGGGCGTGCGCGGGGATCTCGCGGACCTCGGGGGCATCGGCTGGCTGGGTAGGCTGTGCGCCGGTGGGGCGGATGGGGATATACTCCCAGGTCCCAGATAGCGCCTCAAAGTAGCCGAGCGTGCCAATAAGTGGGGTGCCGACGCCGGTAATGATCTTCAAAGCCTCCAAGGCCATCGCGGATCCCACCGTGCCGACGATGGGGCCCAGAACGCCGGCTTGGGAACACGACGGAACCTCGCCCGGAGCCGGGGCGGTGGGGAAGACATCCTCGTACACAGGGCCCTTGCCGGACCAAAAGACGCTCATTTGCGCATCAAAGCCCAGGATAGAAGCCCAAATATGAGGAATGCCTAGGCTGTGGGCGGCCCATGAGCACAGGTAACGGGCGTCGAAATTATCCGTTCCATCGAGGATCACGTCGCAGCCGCGCAGCTGCTCGAGGGCGGTGGCGGATTCCAGGCGGCCGTGGCAGATGAGCTCCACCTCAGGGTTGAGGGCCCGCACCGCCGCTGCGGCTGACCCAGTCTTTGCGGTGCCAATGGCGGCGGTGGTGTGAATGACCTGCCGGTGGAGGTTGGAGGGGGAGACGAGGTCGTCATCGAAAAGCGAGATGCGGCCTACCCCGGCCCCTGCAAGGTAGAGCAGCGCCGGTGAGCCAAGCCCGCCCGCGCCGATGACCGCGACGTGGGAGTCGGCCAATTTCTGCTGGCCCTTATCACCCCACAGTGCCTCCTGACGGGCATAGCGGATGCTCATTCGAGGCCCACCCAGTTGACGGAGCCATCGCCGTGGCTTTGTTCTTTCCAAATGGGCACCTCAGCTTTGACGCGATCGGCGCAGGCCTCCCCGGCGCGGAAGGCATCGCCGCGGTGGGCAGAGGCGGCGACGACGGTAAAGGCCAGATCGCCTACCTGTAGATCGCCGGTGCGGTGGGCCGACCACAAGCGCACGGGGTGTTGGCCTGCCACTTCATCGACAATCTCGCGCAGCTTTTCTGGGGCGCTGGGGTGTGCGGAGTAAGACAGCTGAGTGACATCGGGCCGGCCGCCATCGTGATCGCGCACGATGCCCTCGAACGTGACCACCGCGCCCATGGCTGGGGTGATGACCTCAGTTTTGGCGGTGGCAAGGAGGGGCTCGAGGGGTTGCTCGGTCAGCATAGCGCCGACAGTAAGCCCAGTCTGCGCGGCGACATAAGAAGGATCAGTGCTCATGTTTTCCTTCTAACATATCGACGATGTGGACGATTAAATCCTCTAGCACGGCGCAACCATCTTTGACCCCGCCGGTAGAACCGGGCAAGGTCATGGCGAAGGTGGTGTCATTGACGCCTGCGACCGCGCGCGAGGCCACCGCGGTGGGGATAGTCTCCAGGCCCTTATTCCAAAAGGCCATGGCGATGCCGGGAAGCTCGCGCGTGAGGTGGGGTTGGACGGCATCAACGGTGAGATCATCCGGGGTCAGGCCAGTCCCGCCGGAGGTGAGGATGACCGCGGGCTTTTCGGCGAAGGCCTGGTCCACCGCTGCGGCGATATCGGCATCAGGCACCACGCGGGCAGCGGGACAGTCGAAGCCCTTGCGGCGCAAGAAATCTACCGCGATGGGGCCCGAACGATCCTCGTAGACCCCGGCGGCGGCGCGGGTGGAGGCGACTAAAACAATGGCGGTGCGAGCAGAACTCATAGGGGATAGACCTTTACTTCTTCTCCTGCGCTGAGACTCTTACCGGCAGGAATGCGGATGAGGTGGGTGGCATCGACGGCCTGGGCTAACAGGTGGGAGCTAGCGCCGCCGGTAACGTGGGCCTGCGCATCGGCGTACCCGCGGCGGAATTGATCCTTGTGGGGCAGCCCCTCGATGGCGTGCGCGATTGGCACGCGATATGCCGCGGGCGCCCAGCCCAGGGTAGGGGCAACAAAGAGGCGGAAGCTCACCATGGTGGAAATCGGATTGCCGGGCAAGCAGATGACCGGGGTGCCGTGGAAACTGGCGATGCCCTGCGGCCCGCCGGGCTGCTGATCCACGTGGCCAAACCAGCCGGTGAGCACCTGCCGGATGACCTCGTATTTGCCCGCGGAAATGCCGCCGGAGGTGACGATCGCATCGGGGCGGTGGAGCTGCGTGGCCTCCTCCAGCGCGCGGGTGAGTACCTCTGGATCATCATCGGTGGTGACATAACCGGCGACTTCGATGCCGGCACGTTGGGCCATAGCGGAAATGAGCGGTGCATTGGCATCGGGAATAGCAGCTATACCCGTACCAATTTCCGCGCCGCCGGTGCACACGAGGATGCGGGCGGGACGATAAACGCTGACCTCCTCAATGCCCTGGGAGGCCAGCGCGGCCAGGCGCACCGGGGTGAGCTTCTCGCCCTTGGCGGCCAGGAGAGCGCCCTGCTCAAGATCCGTACCCGTCCCGCGGATGAATTGGCCCTCCTCAGTGGCGGGAACGGTAATGGTCTCGCCCGGCTGGAGGAACTCCTGCGGCTGGCACTTTTCAATCGGCACGATAGCTGCCGTTCCCTCTGGGACCTTAGCTCCAGTCATGATGGGGCAGGCAGCGCGCAAGGGGCCATCCAGCAGCTCGGCGGGATCCGCGCCTGCGGCGATGGTGGGGCCCACCTCGTACGAGCCGGCTGCGGTAGCGGGCAGCGCGTAGCCATCCATCTGGGAATTGCTAAAGCGCGGCGAGGGGAAGGCGGTATAGACATCGGCGGCAAGGACCATCTCCTGTGCCTGCCCTAGGGGCTGGGAGATGGCTTCGCGCGGGCCGAGGGCTGCCGCGACCTCGTGTGCGTAGGTTTCGGGAGTGCGCATAGAGCCAAGTTTACCCGCGAGTTCGACACGTTCGAAGCCTGCGGGCATAGTAGGAAGCATGTTGACCGTTCACTATTTCGCCGCCGCCCGTGCCGCGGCTGGCGTAGCTTCGGAGCAGGTAAAAGCGCCCACCACCTTGGGCCAGCTCATAGAACAGCTGGGCAAGGACCACACCGGCACCACCGAAGCCGGCATGAGCATGAAAGAGGTGCTGGGGCGCTGCAACTTTCTTATCGATGGCGCCGGGAACACCCAAGCGGATTCGCCGCTGATGGGCGTGACCCGCGTTGACGTGCTGCCTCCCTTCGCTGGGGGATAACCCGTGCCTTTAGACCAGCCGGTGCCTTAGACCGGCTTGCGCAGGGGGCTGGTAAAGAAATTGACCAGGCTGCTGACCAGGGACAAGACGATGGCGCCGAAGATTGCAGAGCCCCAGGAATTGACCACGAGGTGGCCAATTCCTAGGTCAAAGGTATTAAGCGTCCACTCCACGATCAGCAGGGCGGCGCCGTTGATGACGAGCGCGAATAGCCCGAGGGTGAGGCAGGTCAGTGGGGCGCCGATAAAACGCAGCACGGGCATGACCACCGCGTTAATGATGATGAAAACAATGGACACGGCAATGAAATTGCCCAGCTTATCCGGGGTGATATAAATCCCGGGAATAATGCCCACTACGACCCAGAGCGCAATCGCGATGGCGACCACGTTGAGGGCAAAATTGGTCAACGAGCGCATTTAGCTTCCTACGGTATCGTTCCATGCCTGCAGCAGGGTGTTAGTTTCTTCCTCGGTTGTAATGGTAATGCGTATGCCTTCGCTAAAGGCGCGGACGAGCACGCCGTGTGCGGCAAGGCGCGCGGCTAATTCCTGCGGCGTTCCCAGCTTTTCAATATTCGCTGCTGGCAGCCATACGTGGTTGGCCTCCGAGTGGGGAACGCCCCATTCTGCCAGTTCCTTTTCCACGCGCTGACGCTGGCCACCGGTCTCTTCGGTGCGCTCGCGCAGCGAATCCTGCGCTGCGAGCGCGGCACGGGCGCCTACCTGGGCCACGGCATTGATGGAAAAGGGAATCGCTACCTTATTCAGCGCCGCGATGACGTCTTCTGGGCCATAGGCATAGCCCACGCGCACGCCGGCCAAACCATAGGCCTTGGAAAAGGTCCGCAGGAAAACCACGTTGGGATAAGTGCCAAAAAGCTCGGTGCCCAGCGGGGTATCGGCGTTCCGGTTGTATTCGATATAGGCCTCATCGAGGGCAACGAGGACATCGCTTGGCACCGCGTCCATAAATTCGGCGAACTCCGCTTTGGTTACGGTGGTGCCGGAAGGATTATTCGGATTGCAGACGAAAATTAGGCGCGTATCCGCGGTAATCTTCTCCGCCATCGCGGCCAAATCCACGCGTTGGTCCGCATCGAGCGGAACCGGAATGGGGCGTGCACCCACCACCTGGGCAAAGATGGGATAAGCCTCAAAGGAACGCCACGGGAAGATCACTTCTTCACCGGGTGTGGTGGTGATCTGCACCAATTGCTGGCACAGCGCGGAAGAACCCGTGCCCACCGCAACCTGGTCAAAATTCACGCCTAAGTGCTCGGCCAGATCCTCACGCAACTCGGTGGCCGCGATATCTGGGTAGCGATTGGCCTCGGCAGCGGCGCGGGCCATAGCCTCCGCGGCCTCAGGCAGCGGTGGCTGCGTGGCCTCATTAGAAGAGAGCTTGAGGGCATCATCGTGGCGCGCGCCGGGCACGTAGCCGGGGATGGCGAGTAAGTCGGAGCGAATCATGGCTACCACTCTAGGTCGTCTCTCCTGCGCGCGTGGAAGAAAACCGGGGACAAAACCAGGGGGTTAGTTTGGCCGTGGCGCATGCGGCAGGTATTGTCTTTTACGGTTCTTTCTGAACTTGGAGATGTGCCAGAGCGGCCGAATGGGGCTCCCTGCTAAGGAGTTGACCCTTCTGGGGTCCGGAGGTTCGAATCCTCTCATCTCCGCCACACAAATCCCGGGCAATTGCGCTCGGGATTTTGTCAATTTGTCAGCTTAAACGACCGGCTTAAGCGACAGGCTGAAACGACAAAAAGTGGTGGCCACCAAACAAGAGTCATGCCCCTATTCTGCAAGCGGGGGTACGAGTACTTTCCGCTGCAGGTATGAAGTGGAAATGCAGTTCTCCGCGGGCACTTTTGGAGATCAGGGAGGTTTCTTTAAAAAGGAGAAACTCCAATCGTGGATAATGGAGTTATGGATAAAGCGAAGAAAATGAAAATCGGAGTTTTGCTCGCTTTAGCAGTCGCCTCTTTGGTGGTATTTATTTTGTGGCTGACTGATGTAATAGGCATCGGCTTAGTAACCATCTTCATTGTTGTTTTGACTGCTGCTTCTGTGGGAGTGCGCGTGTGGGCGGAGAATGCAGGGCGTCAGTCTAAATAAGTAGTACACCGCACCCCGTTGAGCCCCAAGGTGACTTTTACGTTATCGCTGGTTCACGATTCTGCCCTGGCGCAGGTGGCGGGGAGTAGATGTGGTTTCCTTTGCCGATGCGAGGGCTTGACCACTTTAAAGCGCCGGAAAAACCTCGTTGCGCAGTAAGTCAGCGAGCTCGCACTGCGGGTCGGCGGGATCGATCCAGGCGGTTTCGGCGATTTCGGCCGCGGCGTGGGCGATGACGGGGCGCGGGTAGGTAAAGATATGCCCGCGGACGGTCTGGCCCGGCTCATTGGCGGCGGGGGCAGTGAAGGTGCCGAGCTCGGTAAGTTCAGGAAGGCGTACCTGCACGCCGATTTCTTCTTTCGCCTCACGCGCAGCGGCCTGGACTGGGCTTTCGCCTTCTTCTAGTTTGCCGCCTGGCAGCTGGAACTTTGTGGATGTGGCCTTGCGTACGCCAAGCACATGGCCAAAGGAATTGCGGAAAACGATGGCTGCGACTTCAATCATGGCCCCGATCATAACGAGGCGGCCGCGGCCGGCGGGTAGGGGCGCGGGCTTATCGCGCTAAGGCCGCGCACTGAATATAAGGTAGGAAGACATGAGCGATTCGAGGTTTCCCCGCTCGGTATTTGGGGTAGGAAGTGACCCTGATCCGCGTTTTACGCTGGCGAATGAGCGCACCTTCCTCGCATGGATTCGCACCTCGCTCGCGCTGATTGCCGGGGGAGTGGCCTTGGAGGCTTTCGATGTGCCGCTGCCGGCGACCCTGCGCACCGTGGTCTCCGCATTCATGCTGGTAGTGGCGATTGTGCTGCCGATAGTCGCGTGGGTGCAATGGAAGCGGGCCGAGCGCGCCTTGCGGCAGCAGCGTCCGTTGCCCTTCAGCATCGCCATCCCAGTGCTTGTGGGCACCATCGTCGTTATCGCGGCTGTCCTGCTGGTAGGCGAGCTACTTGTCTAGCCCGCAGCCACATGGGGAACTCTTTGACCCCGGCTTGCAGCCCGAGCGCACCCGCCTATCGTGGCAGCGCACCATCCTCGCGCTGGCGGTAATCCTCCTGGGGGTTATGCGGGTGGTCAGCGTCAGCGTGTTTCTTCCGTTGCTGGTGCTCGCGGCGGGCGTACTGGTGTTGATCGTGGCGGTGCGGAAGCGGGCATCGCTTGTCGATGCCTCCTTGCGCACCCACCGCCACCTCCCCGGCGCCGCCGTCCTGGCCGGTGGTGCGGGGCTGGTCTCCCTGCTCGCAGCCTTTGCTTTGTGGGGTGTTTTTGCCTAAAGACAAAGTTTTCCGCCGCAGTGCTGTGTGCTGATGGGGGATACGCGTAATCTATGTGAGGCTATATCAATTACTGTGGCCACCGGCGCCGCAGTATGAGGGGCGAGAAGGGCAAGGTGACGGCGATGGCGGATACTACTGAGCAGGCCAGCGATACGGTCGAGGCATGGTTGAAGCAGGATTCTGCCATTGACCCGCAAAAAGCGCCCCGCTTGCAGGCGCTGCTTGATGAGGTGCCGCTGCAGGAGCTCATCGCCATCGTCGAGCGGCAAAATGCCATCCGCGCCGCGCTGGCCCTGCGCTTATTGCCGCGGCGTAAATCCATCGTGGTATTTGATGCCCTGGACGCCAAGCACCAGGCCGATATCATCGATGAGCTGGGCAATGCTGATGTCTATGAGTTCTTCGATGAACTCGAGCCGGAAGACCGCGTGGCCCTTTTGGATGAGCTGCCGGCGGAGATTGCGGATCGGCTGCTGCGCTCGCTTACCAAATCGAAGCGGGATGTCACCGGGGTTGTCCTGGGCTACACCAAGGGCTCTGTGGGCCGCCGCATGTCGCCCGAGGTCCCCGGCATCCATCCAGAAATGAGCGTGGAGGAAGCGCTGCGGACCCTGCGCGCGAAGGCCGATGAGCTAGAAACCATTTATGCGGTGCCCATTACCCGCGCGGACCGCCGCTTGGTGGGTGTAGTGACGCTGCGGGAGATTTTTACCGCGGAGGCCGGCACCACGATTGGGGACATCATGCAAAGCCCCATCTACGCCAATGCCAATGATGATGCGGAAGCCACCGCCAGGTGGTTCTTGCCGCTCGATATTTTGGCATTGCCCATCGTGGATGATTCAGACCGCCTGGTAGGCCTTTTGACCTGGGACGATGCCATTGACATCGTCGAGGCAGAGGATAGCGAGGACTCCGCGCGCGCCGGTGGTACCGAGGCCCTGCAGCAGCCCTACCTGTCCACGCCGCTATTGAAACTGGTGAAGTCCCGCATCGTGTGGCTGCTGGTGCTGGCGGTGTCCGCGCTGCTCACCGTGCGGGTCCTAGACGCCTTCGAGGACACCTTGGCGCAGGCCGTGGTGCTATCCCTGTTTATCCCGCTGCTGACCGGTACCGGCGGTAATACGGGAAATCAGGCGGCAACGACGGTGACCCGTGCGCTGGCGCTTGGCGATGTCCGCGGGCGCGACCTCCTCGCCGTCCTCTGGCGCGAGCTCCGCGTGGGCATGCTGCTTGGCGCCGTATTGGGCTTGGCCGGACTTGGCCTGGCAACGGTGGTCTACGGCGTGGATATTGGCCTAGTCATTGGCTCGACGCTGTTTCTAATCTGTTCCATATCCGCCACGGTGGGCGGGCTGATGCCCATCGTTGCAAAGACCATTGGCGCGGACCCTGCCGTATTTTCCAATCCGTTTATCTCCACGTTCTGCGATGCCACGGGCCTTATCATCTATTTCCTCATCGCCAAGTCGGTGCTCGGCTTATAGGGGCTCCTTACCCATGGAGCCTGATCCGCCGGGCGGGGGTGGCAGATCGGTGGGGAAGATTTCACATTTTGAGTAGCTGCGGTGTGTGAATTTTGAAAGTGGTGGGGGTGAATTCAGTAAAGTTTGTGGTTTCTGATGCAAATGTTTTGTAGGGTCTTAGCATGCTCTGCACGGACTGAATGATGTTCGGGATGCACCAAGGATCCGGCTCGATTGCTGGTAATTGACAGAGCTTTCACACCCCCGCCCTGCTAAAAGTCTCTCTAGCGAAGGAGTTCGCGGCATGACCACCCCGCATACTCACGAATCTACCGCCCAATCAGAGGGCGCTGAGGATCCCGGTGCCCCGCGCAATGAATGGCGCCGCCAGTTCATTGGCCTTTTCATCGGCCTCGCCCTAGCCATCCTTGTATTTTTCATCTTCCCTTCAAATGCCATCGAGACTGTCCAGCAGTCCACCGGTGTGGATGAGGAGGCCGATTACACGCTAAGCGCCATCCGCACCGTTGCGGCGGTGACCATCCTCATGGGTGTGTGGTGGATGACTGAAGCCATCCCGCTGGCGGCCACCGCGCTGATTCCGCTGGTCATCTTCCCGCTCGCAAGCGTGGGCACCATTAAGGAAGTCGGCGCACCGTATGCCTCTGCCACCATTTTCTTGTTCATGGGTGGCTTCCTTATCGCGCTCTCGCTGCAGCGCTGGAACCTGCACCGCCGCCTTGCACTTTATGTGGTAAAGCTCATCGGTACCTCGCCGCGCCGCCTCATTTTGGGCTTCATGCTGGCCACCGGCTTTTTGTCCATGTGGGTATCGAATACCGCAACGGCCGTGGTCATGCTGCCGATTGGTACTTCCGTGCTGGCACTTACCGCAGAGACTGTTGGCGGTTGGGATAAGCAGAAGAAATTCGCCACCGCCCTCATGCTGGGCATCGCGTACTCCGCCTCCATCGGTTCGCTGGGTACCCTGATTGGTACCCCGCCCAACGCCTTCTTGAATGCGTACATGGCCGATACCTGGGACGTTACCCTCGGATTTGGCCGCTGGATGGCCGTCGGCGTGCCGCTGGCGCTAACCTTCCTGCTCATCGCATGGGTGCTGTTGATTACCATCTTCAAGCCGGAAATGACCGAAATTCCCGGCGGCCGCGAGCTCATCAACGATGAAATCAAGGCCCTGGGCCCATGGACCCGCCCGCAGATCATGACCGGCATCATCTTCGTCCTGGCCGCCCTGGCCTGGGTATCCCTGCCCATCGTCCTTGGCGATTTTGATAACTATGACGATGCCATCGTCGGCATCGCCGCAGGTATTCTCTTGTTCATCTTGCCGGCCGATTCGGAGCGCCGCATCCGCCTGCTGGATTGGAAGACCGCCAATGAAATGCCGTGGGACGTCCTCCTCCTCTTCGGCGGTGGCCTCTCCTTGTCCTCGGCCTTCAACTCTTCCGGTTTGTCCCTGTGGATTGGTGAGATGGCCAAGGGGCTCAGCTCCCTGCCCATCGTGCTCATCGTCGCAGCCGTGGCCGCCCTGGTCCTCTTCTTGACGGAGATCACCTCCAATACCGCCACCGCGGCCACCTTCATCCCCATCATGGGTGGTGTCGCCGTGGGCGTGGGCCTGACCACCGAAGGCGATATCAACGTCCTGCTGCTCACCATCCCGGTCGCCTTGGCCGCAACCTGCGCCTTCATGCTGCCGGTGGCAACCCCGCCGAACGCCATCGCTTACGGTTCCGGCTACGTCAAGATTGGCGAGATGATCAAGGGCGGCGTTGGCCTCAACGTCATTGGTATCTTCCTCATCACCCTTACCGTCTTCCTGCTGGCGGTACCGATCTTCGGGCTGGCGGTCTAGGCGCTAAACCCCTCAATAGCCATCCTTTAATGAAAAACGTTACCATTAAAGGATGGCTACACCTGTTACCGTGCTGTCCGGATTTTTAGGCAGCGGAAAAACCACGCTACTTAACCACCTGCTCGCAAACCGGGAGGGGCGCAAGCTGGCGGTCATCGTCAACGATTTTTCTGAGGTCAATATCGATGCCGCCCTCGTCGCTGGCGAAGGCCATCTGGAGCGCGGCGAGGATCGCTTCGTGGAACTGTCGAATGGCTGCATTTGCTGCACCTTGCGCGAAGACCTCATCGAGTCCGTGGGCAAGCTGGCGCGCTCCGGCCGCTTTGATCAGATTGTCATCGAATCCACCGGCATTTCCGAACCCATGCCCGTGGCTGCCACCTTTGAGTGGGAATTTGCCGATGGCACCACGCTTGCCGATGCCGCCCCTATCGACACCATGGTCTCCCTCGTCGATGCCTCTGCCTTCTTAAACCAATTGCGCCGCGGCCGCAGCCTCGTCTCCGAAAGCATCGAGGCTACGCCCCAAGATGACCGCACCATTTCCGATCTCTTAGTGGATCAAGTCGAATTCGCCGACCTTATCCTCATTACCAAAACCGATCTTGTCGATGCTGCCGAAACCGAGCGCGTCATCGCCGCAGTCCGCGCCATGAATCCGCGGGCTCGCGTGGTGCCGGTGACCCACGGGGTAATCGAACCGGGGCTAGTTCTCGATGCGCATTTGTTCAATGCCGCAACCGCAGCCGCCTATCACGGCTACGCCGAAGAGCTTGCGAACCCACACACTCCAGAAACCGAGGAATACGGCATCTCCTCAGTCGTCTTTCGTGCCGATCGTCCGTTTAATCGCGAGCGCCTCATTGCAGCCCTCCGGGCAAGCACGGGCCTCGTGCGGTCCAAGGGATACTGTTGGATCGATACCGACCTGCGCGTGGCCCACGCGTGGCAGCAGGCCGGGCCCAACTTGCAGATCATGCCCGCCTCTTTATGGGCCGCCAATGGCGTAACCCCCGGCACGGAGCTCGTACTCATCGGTGTCGACTTCGATCACGAATCCACCTTGCAGGCCTTTCAAGACGCCCTGCTTTCCGATGCCGAAGCCTCCGCCCTCGTATAGTCTCCTCGTCCTTCGCACCGAGCTAAAGCGTGAACGGCGGGTGAACAGTACACTCCTGGCCATCCCGCCGAACACGGCTCTGTACAGGCGATTTGTTAGTTTCCGGGTCCGTGGGTATAGTAAATCCTCGTTGCACAGCAGAGCATACGCACTGCTTCACAACGGACTGCGCCCGTAGCTCAACGGATAGAGCATCTGACTACGGATCAGAAGGTTGGGGGTTCGAATCCCTCCGGGCGCACAATGTGAAGTCTCGAGACATCGTTCCTATGGTCTCTCGAGGCTTTTCTTTTTTGTGGTGCCCTGGGCGGCGTGGAGTTTGGGGTTAAACGACAAAAAGGGGATGCGGACGAAATCTTGGAGGATTTTCCGTATGTCTAATATTCGATACACGAATGCGCAACGACTTAAGGCGTTAGAGGTATTCGACAGGACTCAATCTGTCACAAAGACTGTCCGCGAGTTGGGTTACCCAGGCCGTTGGACGCTCCACCTCTGGATTAGACAGCGGTCTGAACCACCATCTTCTCCTATTCGGCGGACAACGCTGAAACGCTACCCGTTTACGACAAAGCTTAAAGCAGTCGAGCTTTTCAACTCCGGTATGTCTCCTGATGCCGTTGCAGCCGAGTTGTCGCTGAACTCGAAAATGAGCGTCTATGCTTGGGCCCAACGATTCCGTGAGGAAGGAAAGTGGGGCTTGATGAGCGCAACTGAACGCAAACAGTCAGCTGGCATCGTAACTCACAAAGCCTTGGAGAAGTCGCTTCCAGATGATGCGGCACAGCTTAAGAAACTGGCAGCGCGACTATCAGCAGAAAAGGCCGTGCTAGAAAAAGAGCTGGAAGAAATAAAAAAAGACGACAGCATCGACCCAACCAATCTCAGTAACAGATTCAAAACTATTGTGGTCGATGCGTTACGGTCTGCTTTTCCGATTTCACTGCTGCTTGACATTGTCGGACTATCGTCT
The DNA here is from genome assembly GCF_040225815.1 of Corynebacterium sp. KPL2895. Taxonomy (NCBI): domain Bacteria; kingdom Bacillati; phylum Actinomycetota; class Actinomycetes; order Mycobacteriales; family Corynebacteriaceae; genus Corynebacterium; species Corynebacterium sp. KPL2895. Next base: position 142 of record NZ_JBEHFY010000031.1, on the reverse strand, counting down.
TCTAGCTTCTATTATCAGCTCAAAGCCTTGAAGAGTCCTTCAAAGTATGCGGAGCTGACCGAAAAAATTACCGAAATCGTAAAAGACTCCGAATTCAGCTACGGCTATCGTCGCGTCTGGATTCAATTGAAGCAATCGGGAA
>NZ_JBEHFY010000030.1:0-21540 GCF_040225815.1 Corynebacterium sp. KPL2895 | reverse complement strand
ACTTCGTACTCTCAAAGAAAACTACTCCCCACTAGTCGGTAACTGATTTCTCAGTCCAACTAATGGGGAGCAGTTCAGGTTGACATGAGTGCGGGCTTTAGTTATGCGTTCATCTACGAGCCAGAACATAAACCCCGCCCGTGAGAATGAACCGCCCGCGAGCGCGAAGGGCGGGCGAGGGTGAGGCTGAGGTAGGAGGCCGACCCAGATGTGCTAGCTACCTCCGGCCGCGCTCTCCGTTAAGCCTGGCATTGTGAGGATACGCTCTTGTCGTATTTGGAATATTGCTTCAAAGCGTCATAGAAGGCGTCGGAATAGCCGGTGGCGCCTTCGGGAAGCGGGTGCACGCCATCGGAGTAGAGCATGTCCGGATTATTTTCGGCATAGCCACACCAGTCGGCAATATAAGCATTGTCGTATTCCTTGGCGGCGTCGATGACGTCCTGCTGGGACTGCGCCATCCACTCGCGATCACCGTAGGGAACAACCATTACCACGGTATGGTCCTTGCCGATGATGTCCATGGCCTGGCTGATTTGATTTGGCTGGGCGGCGCCGTTGGTGCCGAAGCCCAAGAATACGGTATCGCGCAACGTGCCGGCGTCCTTCATTTGTTGAAGGATTTGGATACCCACCGTGTAGTGGCGGGATTCCTGGGCATCGATATAAATTCCGGGGAAACGTTGGCTGAGGGCATCGCTAGCCGCCAGCATCACCGAATCACCGATCGCGGTAATATCTGTCCCCTTCGGGATGGGGCGGGTCTTGGCGTCATCCTTTGCTTCGTCTTTATCGTCTTCAGTCGATGTTGTTGACGGAGCGGATGCCTCCGGTGGAGGTGGGTTATTGCTTTCGTTTTGCTGCTGGAGCTGGTCGAGCTGCTGCTCCAATTCGGTCTTGTCGCTGGAATTAACTACGCCGTACACAACGCCCACCAGAGAGGCGACGACCAAGAACGGGACGACAGGCCACATGGCCTTGCCAAAACCATCCTTGAGTTCGCTGAAGCTCGGGCGCGAGGCCCAGTAGTTCTTCCACGTCTTCTTGTATCCGCCGCGGCGGAAAGGATTCTCGATGAACTGATAAGAGATCTCCGAAAGGATCAGGGAGATGGGGACGGCGACAAGACCCAGAATCCAAGTATTCTCAGAATTCTGATTGCCGTGGAATAGCGCCTCCAAAATCATGATGACTGGCCAGTGCCACAGGTACAGCGAGAAGGAACGCTGACCCAACCACCGACTGACCTTCGTCCTAAACAGCGGCGTCATCGGGCCGTACTCGTGGATGACACCCCACACCATGAGGGCACCAAGGATGCTGGTGATAAAGAGCCCGCCGCGGTAGGTAAATTCGGCATCGTCAGGCATGAGGAATAGCTGCGCGACATAGCCGATGAGCGCCAAGAAGCCAATGATGCCGGCGGCACGGGTTTCTACCTTGCCGGAGGATGCCCAAGAATCCGCGTTGGGATCGGACTTCGTAGAGGTCACCAACAATGAGAGGACAGCGCCGGTCAACAGGCCGAATGCGTGGGTATCCGTGCCGTAGTACACGCGGGTGGGGTCTTCACCTGGCGTAAAGATAAACCACATGGCTGCGAAGGAGGCAAGCCCCAGCACGCTGGCGACGACGACCGGAAGGCGGCGCGGCTGGCGTGACGAGATGCGGAAAATACCCAGCATGAGCAGTGGCCAGATGAGGTAGAACTGCTCTTCTACGGCGAGTGACCAGTAGTGGGCGAATACCTGGATCTCGTTATCGGCGAAATAGGATTGCGAGGTCGCAATCTGCGTCCAGTTATTGACAAAGAACAGGGTGCCGAAGAATTGCTGACGCAGGCCGACGGCCAAATCGCCGCCAACCCACGCAACGATTGCCGTACAGAAAACGAGCACGGCGACGGCGGCCGGCAGGATGCGCCTGAAGCGTCGGACCCAAAAGTCTTTCAGGCTAATCGTCCCGGACGTGCGGTATTCGCGCACGAGGAGTGACGTAATAAGAAATCCGGAGAGGACGAAGAACATGTCCACGCCCAAGTAACCGCCGGGTAGGGCGTCGTCGAAAAAGTGGTAAAAGACAACGGCGAGAACGGCTAGGCCGCGCAGGCCATCGAGGCCCTTGACTTGGCGTAGCCGCGCGTGCCGCTTCTTGCGCACGTTTTTATCCTCTGGCGGTATTGCAAGTACTTCAGAGTCGTTTTGTTGATTCTGCAAGGGGTATTTCGATTTATTGGCGCCCTGCTTGCCTTGCGCAGACGACTGCTCCGCAGAGTGATTGGCTGCAGGTTGTTGTTCTCGCGCGTTCTCTTCGGCAGGGCGCTTAGCCTGAAAGGCCATCGTGGGCGCGGTCTTCTCTCCGCTTGGGTTCCCAGGCTTTTGTTCTTGCGCAGAGGCGGACCCCTGGATAGAGGCAGGCTCCTGGACGGAGGCGGGGCCCTGTGCCGCGGCGGATTCTTGTGTGGTTTGGCGCTGTTCTGGTCGCTTGCGACTAGATGCGCGCTGTTCAGGCTTGTGCTGTTTGGGCTTAGCTTGCTCAGGCGTGTGTTGTTTGGGCTTAGCTTGCTCAGGCGTGTGTTGTTTGGGCTTTTGGGCGGGCCAAGACTGCTGGGTGGGAAATTCAGGGGTTCCTTGTGCGGCGTTCGCCGAATCATCGGCAGGCTTTGCAGGGCCAGAAGGCTTAGTCGTACCCGAAGGACGAGCGGCGTCGGAGGACCGAGTAGTACCGGAAGACTGGGATGCGCTAGCGGAGTTTTTAGGGCGGGAAGTACTAGGACTGCTGGACGTACCGCCGGGGCTCGCTGGGAATTCCTTCGTCTCGGCCGCGGGTTGCTGCGGTTTCTTAGATCCTTTGGGCGTGGCTGGCTTTATCGGTTGGCGCTTTTTCGCTTCGGCTTTTTTCTGCGCGGAACCGTTTTGCTTGTTTTGTGTAGTGCCCTTAGTTGGAGCGGATTTGTCGCCCTTCGCATTTTGGGTGCGAGTTGCCTGCTTTTGTTGCGGCGTGGGCGTACCTATCTGGCGCGACTGGCGCGCGAGACCACGGTTGATGTCCGTAGGCTTTGTTTGTGCAGCTTTCTTACTGTCCTGCTTGCCTTTGTCCTGTGGTGTTGACTTGCTGTTTTGCCCACTCGAGCGGGGAGCCTGTTGTTGCTTCCGCGCGCCTTTATCAGTGTGGCTTTCCGCATTCGGTTCGGCGGGTGCGGTGGATTTAGGCGTGGAAGCCTCAGTGGAGGAATCACCTGTAGGCCCATCCTTTTGCCGCGTCGAAGGCGGCGTGGCCTCATTACGCTCGGAATCTTTCTTCCCCAGCAGCGAGCGCAGAAAACGATTCACATGAACTCCCATTGCACTACGAAAATGTACTAATCGGCCAATTTTAGACCGCGAGCAGCGCCATTACCCAAAGTAGAGAGCACGGCGTGGCGCGGGAGATTGGCAATATTTAACGGATAGATGGTGAAAGAAAAGAGTCTAATCCTATTGGCTGGCAAAAAGCTGATTCAGCACTGTCAGCACCCCATACTCGGTATTGGGCGGGGCGATTGTATCGGCAATGGCTTTGAGCTTAGGATGCGCATTGTCCATGGCAATGGCGGTGCCAGCGGCTTGGAGGAGTTCGAAATCATTGAGGAAATCCCCAAACGCCGCGGTGCGAGATTGGGGGATACCCAGCAGCGATGCCATGGTTTCTAGCGCCACCCCCTTATTGACCCCGGCCGCCATCACATCGAGCCACACTGCCCCAGATACCGCAATATTGTGCTCGGGCACCGCCTCGCGCAGCGGATCGTGGAGGTGTTTCTCGCTGCCATCGGCGCAGAAGGCCGCGATTTTGATAATGTCCTCATCGAGCAGATCGTGCAGGTTATCCACCCAGGTGATGGATTTATAGTACTTGGAAATTTCGGCGGAGGCTTGCTCGTCGATGCCCGTTTCCACAAACGCCGTTGCCGGCGTGCACAGCACCACGGTGTGGGGTCGGGCTACCGCGTCGAGCGCTCTCACCGCAGCGTGGACGGCCGATGACGGCAGGGGCGTAGTGCTCAGCAGCTCGTTATTGTGCACAACCACGGAGCCGTTTTCCGCAATAAAGGTCTCTTCATGAGGAAACATCTCTTGCAGGGTGGCGAGCTGACGCCCCGATGCTGGAACGAGGGTGACGCCAAGCTCGGTTGCGCGCTGGCTAGTCTCCGCGAATCCTGGCGGCAAGTCGCCATTTCCATCGAGCAGGGTGCCATCCATGTCTAGGGCGATAAGCTGTGGAAGCAAAATTAAGACCTATCTGTGAAGTCGCAAACGGTAGCTAGGTATATGAGTTGTGTGTCACAATAGGGGATATGACTAATGATGCACCTATCGTGTCCTCAATCCGCAACCATACCGGAGTCATTGAGCTCAACCGCCCAAAGGCTCTCAACTCCCTGAGCCCAGAAATGATCGATCTCATTGCCGCCGCTTTGGATAAGTGGCGTGATGATGACGAGGTAGAGCAGGTCCTTTTGACCTCTACCAACCCCAAGGCTTATTGCGCCGGCGGCGATGTCCGCTTGGCCCGCGACGGCATCGTGGACGGCAAATACGACGAGGTGGATGACTTCTTTGCCTCGGAATACACCCTCAACGGGGATATCGCGGAATACCCCAAGCCGGTCATCGCGCTGGTGGATGGCATCGCTATGGGCGGCGGTCTTGGTGTCTCCGCGCACGGCTCGCACTGCGTGGTCACGGATAAGACTTTCGCCTCCATGCCGGAGATGAATATTGGTTACGTCACGGATGTGGGCATGGCGTATGCCTCCCAAAACGCCGTAGGCACGCGCGGTAAGGCCTCGCCAGAGCTCGCGAAGTTCTGGGGTATTACCGGCTACCGCATGTACGCCGCCGACCTCGTGTGGAGCGGGCTGGCCACTGACTACGTAAAAGACGGCGATGCCTTTGCCAACGACGTCATTGACAAAGGCATTGACGCCGCGCTGGAACAGCACTCCGTGCAGCCGGAAGATGAGGCCCCGCTTGCGGAGCTCATCGAAGGGATCGAGGCTAGCTTCCGCCACGATTCCTGGCAGGACATCACCGCTGCCGCAGAGGAGTACCCAGAACTGAAGGAGCTGGTAGAAAAGCTCACCGCGCAGGCCTGCCCGACCTCCATCGTGGCCGCGCTGGAGCTCTACCGAGCAGAGGCGGAGTGCTCGAGCATTCGCGAGGCCCTTGAGCTGGAAAAGAAACTCGGCGCCTATATGTATCGCCGCGATGACTTTTCCGATGGCGTGCGCGCGGTATTGGTGGATAAATCCAATGATGCGGCGTTCAAACCGGCAAGCATCGCGGATGTGGATGTAGACGCCATTCGCGATGTATTAGCTAAAGATTGATCCCGCGGAAGGAGGCGTAGGCTGCTCGGGCCCGCGCCTCATTGATCTCTCGGGGTGGGGTAGCCGCCAGCGTTGCCTCCGTGGCCGCGGATGTGGGCTGCGGCAAATGCAGCGCTTCGGAATCGAGGAGGACGAGGCCGACGCGGCCATCGGCAAGCGTGGTGCCCACCAAAGTCCACATGCCCAGGATGGGCAGGGCTAGCTGGGGTATCTGCCGGGCGCGCGCGTAGTCCAGCGGTAGCGCGGGCCGGATTAGCGCCGGTACCTGGTGATCGATACCGAAGCGGTACAGGTTCGCGGCAGCCTGCGCGGCTGCGGTGTCCTTGACCTCAGGATCGGCCCACGCCCACAGGAATCGCTCCTCCGAAATGGTGGCGATGAGTACCGCCGTGGCCTCGGCCTTCCCACCAGAATAGCGGATCTCCGCCGTGGCCTCGTCCGCATTGACGTGCACCGTGGCCTCGGGGAAATTGCCCTGGAAGTACATCTGGTGCTCCATGCCGTAATAAAAGGCATCCTCGATGATGCGGGTATCCTTCATGCCCGGCTCGATGGCGGTAATCTGCGGCGAGCCCACTGCGCTAGAAAAATGCAGCGTCGTTCCATCGGAAAAATGCTCGACGGACTCCGCAGTGGAGTCCGCGGCAGATTCCGCGCCGACCTCTGCGGCCGTGATGCCTAAGTGGTGGGCGAGTTCGTGCACCGCGCGTTGCTCATCAATGTCCGGCGCGCTGCGGCGAATGCCTGCTGCAACGCTGGTGGGAAAGTCGAGGCGAGGGTGAAAATCCACAGCAATAATCGCCTCATGATCGCCTTGTTGTGCCCGCAGTACCGGGGCATTGCCGGCCAAGAGGCGGGCGAGGGGGATGAACTTCGCCGGGTCATCCCCGCCCTGCGGCAGGTCGTTCTCCGCTTGCATCGCCCACTGCCAGGTAGGCGAATCGGCGCGATCGATGACGGCGATGCGTGTGCCCCGGAAGTCTGTGACACCGGAGGGAGAGCTGCAGCGAATCTCCACGGGCTGATTGTGGTTAAGGCGCCCCTCGGAATCCATTGAGGGGGTGAGGAAATTAAATTCCACGTCGGTGGTATCGCCCAAGCGGGCTCGGAAGGCGGCGTCAAGGCCCGCCTGAATAAAGCAGGCATCGCGGGTGGCCTGGGCAAGCGAATTCGAAGTATCCATAATTACCTACGAGGATACTGAAACCTCATACGAGGCCGCGCAGGGTGGCAAAGGCGTGGTGGACCAGCTCATCGCGTTCCCTTTTGCTGGGGGACCTGCCCAATTCGCAGCGCCTTTTCAGCTCTTGCTGGCAGGCATTGCCGGTGCTGCCGCACGCGGTCAAGATGATGGTGAGCTCGAAGGCCGAATATTCGGGGTAGCGCTCTTGAAAGGCAACGACGACACGGTGCGTGACGCTATCGAATTTCTTCTTTTCCTCGGCGGTGTGGCTGAGGTTTTCCATCGCCTCGCCGATCTTGAACAGGCTGTGCAGCGAGCGCAGCTCCATGTCTTCATTGTCCAGGGCATCAATGAGCGTGTATTCCAAGACAGTAGAGATGGGCTCGCCGGGAAATGCGGTGGGAATATCCTCTGCGAATGCCTCGAGGACATCCGCGGTGTAATGCAAGAGGGAATCGGCCACGGAAGAAAAATAATTGTGGAACGTGCGCGGGGAGACCCCGACGGCGCTGGTGATATTTGAGACCGTGACTGCCTCAGCGCCGCCGTCCAAGGCGAGGCGGGCCGCGGCATCAGACATGGCCTGGCGCGTTGCTCGCTTCTTGGATTCGCGCAAACTAGTCACGATGAACCTTTCCTACCTTGTCGTGCTGAAAGCGCATGAGTGTCTCGCGCTCCTTGTGCAGGGCCTCGCCCTCGATATCCATATTAGGCACGATCTTATTCAACCACTTAGGGAACCACCACGCCTTGTCTCCCAAGAGGAACATGGTGGCGGGGATGACCATCATGCGGATAACGAAGGCATCGATAAGCACGCCCATTGCCAGGGCGAAGCCCATGGTCTTAATGAATGGCTCGTCCATCAGGATGAATGCCGCGAAGACCGAAATCATGATGAGCGCTGCGGCCGTGACCACGCGCGCGCCGTGCTTAAAGCCATTCGAGGTTGCGTTGGCGGCGGTCTTGCCGCTGACGTAGCCCTCGCGCATGCGGGTGACCAAGAAGACCTGGTAGTCCATGGCCAGGCCAAAGGTTAGGCCGATGAGCATGATGGGCAGGAAGGATAGCAGCGGCTGCGGGTCGTTGACGAGGCCGAACATGCCCTCTTGCCAGATGCCAACGGTAATGCCGAAGGTGGCGGCCACGGAAAGCCCGTAGCCCGCGGCGGCAATGAGCGGAACCCAGATGGAGCGGAAGACCAACATCAAGACGATGAAGGCAAGGCCCAAGACGATGGCCACGTACGGTACGAGCACGCTACTCAGACGCTCAGAAATATCGTCGAAGATCGGGGTGATACCGGTAATGCCGTAGGAGCCGCCGTCCTTAGAAAATTCGCCCTGGTACTCGCGCAGGTGCTCCAAGGTCTCGGTGGTTTTCTCATCGGTTGCGCCGGTGGTCGGCGTGATCATGATCTGAGCGGCATCGCCGTTATCCGTGGTTTGGATGATTTGGGCGTTATCCACGCCCTCGGTGTCGTTGAACTTGTGGAGCAGATCCTGGAAGGCCGGCATGCGGTCTTGCCCGGAGACGTCTTCCACATTGACAAAGGCGATCATCGGGGCATTGCGGCCTGGACCAAAGGCCTCCTCGGACATCTCGTAGGCCTCGCGCTGTGGGGTGCCGGGTTTAGCGGAGCCATCGGTAGGCATGGCCAGGCGCATATTCGCAAATGGGATGGCCAGGATGGCAAGTACGATAACGCCTACGCCTAGGTGCAGCCACGGGTGAGCGCGCACGCGGCGGACCCAGCGCAGCCCCATGGTTGGCTTCTCGTCCTCGGGGTCTGGAACCTTGGGGCCGGGCACGCGCCCGGCGAAGATCTTGGTGCCCAGCAGGCCCAGCACGGCGGGGATAAAGGTATTGGCCACTAGCACGGCGATGACCACGGTGCCCGCGGCGGTGATAGCCATGGTGGATAGGAATGGGATGCCGATAATAGTCAGGGCCGCCAGGGCGATGACCACGGTGGTACCGGCGAAGACGACGGAGCCGCCGGCGGTGCCCAGCGCCATGCCCATGGCGTGAGCGCGGGTGCCCTTATCCATCTTCTTCAGTTCCTTGGCCAGTTCCTTTGGTGTCAGGTTATTCAGGCCCGAGGAGGTGATGAGCTCATTGCGGAAGCGGTTGACAATGAACAGGGCGTAGTCGATGCCCACGGCAAGGCCGATCATGGAGGCTAGCGTCGGGGTCATATCGGAGACGGTATCGGTAAAGATGGTGGCCAGCTGTACGCCGAGGATGCCGATGCCCACGCCGATGACGGCGGAAATCAGCGGCATGCCGGCAGCTACGAAGGAGCCGAAGGTCACCAGCAATACGATGGCGGCAACCACCATGCCGATAAGTTCGGCGCTGCCATTCATGCCAGCCTCGGCCATCGCAAAGGCATTGCCCTGGTACTTAACGGAGAGGCCTTCGCCGTCATGCTCGTGCAGGACATCCGTTACCGCAGCCATATCGTCATCGTTGATGTCCATGACATCAGCGGCATCGAAGGCGATGGTGACGGTGCCGGTGGTCCTATCCTCGCTCAGCGGGGAAAGCTGCTGCAGGTTCTTCGCAACCTGCTCTTCGGGTATGCCTTGGGCCCGCATCTGCTCGCCCATTTGCTTTTCCATGCCAGCGGCGGCGAGGACCGGGCTGACCAACTCATCCTCGTTCTTCAGCGCACCGGTGTCCTTGAGATCTTGGAGCAGCTTGTCGATGTCCCCAGCAACGGCATCATCGCTCAGCTCCTTGCCCGCAGGGGCCTGGATGACCACGGTGCCCTCTGGGGCGCTCATGGCATCGGTATCTTGATCGAAGTGCTCCATCATCTCTTCTTGAGTAGTGGTGGAGTCCATCTCCGGCATGGCGAAGTTGGGGTTCGGGGTTTTGGCAAAGCCGGCGGTGAGGCCGACCATCGCCATCAAGACGATGATCCAGAAGGCGAGGAAGGGCCATACCGTGCGGTAGGACCAGCTTCCCAGCCGGTAGAGGAATCTGGACATGGTGAGCTCCTTTATGCGTGAGAGGTGTGGGCACTGCTTCTAAAACCTTGCATAGTCTATGCAATCTTGCGGAAATGGTGCAAAATAAGGTGCAGGTAGGCATAGTAGCTCTTTAATGTGACCTATAACCCAGCCCAGCCCAGAGTGCACAGGGTGGCGCGAAGGATAGGTAGACTATCGCGCATGATTCACGCGGTAAGTTTCGCTCTCTTGGATTCGGTCAATGCCTTGCTCATTGGCATCCTCGTGGCCATCGGCATCATGCTCCCGCGCGGGAAGTACCGCTGGATTGCCGGCCTAGTCATCCTGGGCGATTGGTTGGGAGTTCTTACCGCCGCGGCCGTGGTCATGTTCGTCCTATTGGGCGTGCGCGAACAGATAGCGGCCATTTTGGAGTCACCGATTGCCGGCGGCATCCTCATCATCGTCGGCATCGCCCTGGCCTTCGCCGCCTGGCATTCCCAGGGAAAACCCAATGCCTTGATCGGGCGCATGCTGCAACCGCTGCGCAGGCCTTCTATCACCACCGTGCTTATCGGGTTCGTGATGGGCGTGGTGCAATCGCTGACCTCCGTGCCGTTTTATTTTGGCCTCATGTTCTTAGCCACCGAGGATCTGTCGCTCGCCGCCCAATACGGCGGCCTTCTGTGGTACGCCACCCTGGCGCTTTCCCTGCCGGTGGTGTGCGGCCTTTTCATCGCCGTGGTGCGCGCCCACCCAGACTCAGCTGCGGGCCGAGTCTTTGCGGCGGCGCGCGAAAACAGCACACGGGTTGCGCTCATCAGCGGCTATGTAGTTGCCGCCTTCCTTATCATCATGGGTGTCGTGAACCTATAGGTATGCGCTAGTCAAAGTAGACATCATCCAGCGTCAGTTCGGTGCCAGATTGCTGCTTAGCTATGTCCACGTAGCGCGCGGCGTGCGGGATAAATGCCGCGGACTGCTCGGTGGAAAGCTCGCGACGCACGGTGGCCGGGACGCCGGCGGCCAAGGAGCGGGCCGGGATTTCCGCGCCCTCGCGCACCAGCGCGTCGGCGGCGATGAGTGAACCGGGCCCGATGGTGGAGCGAGATAGCAGGGTAGCGGACATGCCCACCAGGCTGCCAGCGCCCACATGGGTGCCGTGGAGCATGGCCATGTGGCCTACCGTGACATCGTCTTCAAGGATGCACGGTGCCTCCCGTTCCACGTGGATAACGCTATTGTCTTGAATATTGCACCGGCTGCCAATGCGGATGGGGCCGACATCGCCGCGCAGCACGCAGCCATAAAATACGGAAGAATCCGGGCCGATTTCCACATCACCAATGATGGTGGCATTCGGCGCGATCCAAGCGCTGCGGTGGATGCGCGGGCGCGCGCCTTGGAAGGGATAAATAGGCATTATTCCACCACCACCGCGAGGCTGGGGGATAGCTCGTACTCGCCGGAGATGGGGGCATCGGCAAGCGGGGCACCCGCAAGCTCGGCCTGGGAGAGCGCGCTCGCCAGCGTCGGCGTGATGGGGATGATCCAGCCGTGCTTGGGATCTTTGACCGGCAGCACATCCTTCGTTACGGCGGGAAAATGCGCCGTGGTGGTGGGGGAGATAAGGGTCGCGGACTCGCGCGAACCGGCGAGCTCAGCAAGGGCCCGCGCGCCCTGCTGGCCGGTGATAATGATGATCAGCTGGCCGGCGGTCCTAATATCTAGCCGGTCCACCTGCACGGTCGTCGCGACGGAATCAGGCCGCGCCAAGTGCGGCGCCCCATTCCCGGTAAGTTTGGCAAGAGCGTCCAATAATCCCATAGCGTTCAAGTCTAGCCGCGCAGCCAGGAAGCGGGGTTGACCGCCGTAACATCGCCGCGCGTATTATGGGAGACCATGATTGATGCCAGCAACACCGCCCTTGTTATCGAAGGCGGCGGAATGCGCAATTCCTATACCGCCGCCTGCATAGTCAAACTCATCCAAGAAAACGCCACCTTTGGATGGGTAGGCGGAGTATCTGCCGGCGCCTCTCACACGGTCAATTACCTCTCGCACGATGCCAAGCGCGCGGAGGAATCCTTCACGGATTTTGTCAATAACCCCAGCTTTGGCGGCGTGGGCTCGCTGGTGCGCGGCAATGGCTATTTCAATGCGGAATATATCTATGAGCGCTCCGCGGATAAGGATATGCCCTTTGACTGGGATGCGTACCGCGAACATCCAGCGGATATGGTGCTTGCCGCCGCGCGGGCCGATACCGGCGAATCCGTGTATTGGACCCGCGATGATGTGAAGGAACCAGAAGATCTGTATGTGCGGGTGCGCGCCTCCTCTACGCTGCCGCTGCTTATGCCCATTCGCATCATCGATGGCTCGCCCTATGTGGACGGCGCCTTGGGCTCGTCCGGCGGCATTACCATCGAGCAGGCGGAAGAGGCTGGCTACGAGAAATTCCTCTTCATCGGCTCCAAGCCGCGCGGATATGTCCGCCCCGAGGTAGCGCGCCCGGCGATTACCCGCCGCATCTTCCGCAAGTACCCCGCTATTGCCGATGCCCTCATTGGCCGCCCGCCCATCTATAACGCGGCCAAGGACCGGCTCCTCGAGCTAGAGCGCCAGGGCAAGGCGCAGCTGTTTTTCCCGGAAGATATGCAGGTGGCCTCTACCGAGCGCAATGTGGATAAGTTGCGCGCGAATTACCAGGCCGGCAAGGCGCAAACCCATGCCGAGTGGCCAAAGTGGAAAGAATTCCTGCTGGACTAGCTCACCTCTGGGCCGTGGTGTGAGATCGCCCTCCTGATTCTTTGTGGCATCAGGAGGGATAATCGCGTGCGCTTTACTAATGGCGGTATTCGGTGCAAGGTGCCAAGCTTTTTCAGCTAGCTAAATCGCGCCAAGCTCCTAAGATTGCACAGCGTGTTAGCGATTTTTGATGGCAATATTTGGCTGAGCATTTTCTTCATGATCGTGCTCGGCACGCTTTTTGGCATGATTCCCTTTGGCCCGCTGCGCTTCGGCGCGGCGGGTACCCTTTTTGTCGGCTTAGCCTTCGGGTCCTTTATTGATCTGGATGACAATATCCTTAGTTCCTTGCAGAAGCTGGGTTTGGGCCTCTTTATCTATATGCAGGGGCTCTCTGCCGGCGAGGCCTTCTTCAAGGGCTTTTCTACCCAGCTAAAGCACATGTTGCTCGCCACTGTGGCGGTAATAGCCGCGGCGGCCGCGGCGCTGGGCATAGGCAGCCTCATGGGGCTATCGCCGCTGGCGGTGACCGGCGTATTCTCCGGCGCGACGACGTCCACGGCATCGCTGGCCGTGGCCCAGCAGCAATCCGGCGAGGAGCTGCCCGCCGTGGGCTATTCCTTGGCCTATCCAGTCGGCGTGGCCGTGGCCATCCTCCTCGTGGCATTCATCCTGCGGCATAGTTGGCCCGCGCAGAAGGACCAGGACCACTCGGCGGAAAAGATTTTCCGCTCGCGGACGATTAAGGTCACCCGCGATATTTCCTATGCCGAGCTGCGCGAGAAATTCGCGGATCATTTCATCATCGCCACCATCCGCCGCGGCCGCGATATCGACGTGCCGGGCGATAACCCAGAATTGCACCGCGGCGATGTCCTGCGCGTGCTGGTGACCAAGGCAAAAGCTAAGGAGCTTACGGGTGCCCTGGGAAAGCGCCAGCCCCAAACCCCGTTTGTGGATAAGCGCCTGGTCAATGAGACCGTGGCCATTTCCAATGAGGATATTGAGGGCCGCAAGGTCAAGGAGTTAAACCTCTTTTCGCGCTACGGCGCGCGGATTGTGCGGGTGCGCCGCGGCGATGAGGAATTCCTTGCCACCAATGAAACCCACCTTGAATCCGGCGATGACCTAGAGATCGTGGTCAAGCATGACCGCCTGGGTGATGTTCGCGATTATTTTGGCGATTCCGTGACCGCATACTCGCAGCTTAATTGGGTAGCACTCGGCGGTGGGCTGACCATCGGCTACCTGATTTCCCTCATCGTGATTCCTCTGCCCGGTGGTGCGTCCTTCGAGCTCGGGTTCGCGCTGGGCCCACTGATCACCGGCCTAGTCCTCGGCGCCCTGCACCGCACCAGCCGCATTCCGTGGCAGATCCCGTCTCCGATTAATACTGCATTTCAGCAGTGGGGGCTTGCCATCTTCTTGGCCTCAGTAGGCCTGTCCTCCGGCGAGGCCTTTGTGTCCACCGCCTTTTCTTGGATGGGGCTGAAATCCATGGTGCTGGCCGCGATCATCGCCGTTATCATCATTGGGATTTTCGCGGTGGCCAGCCGTTTTATGGGGCAATCCGAAACCCGCACCTCCGGCGGAATTTCCGGCCTCTTTGGCCAGCCCGCGGTGGTCAATTACGCCACGGGCGCCAGCTCGGATTCGCGAATACTTACCGGCTATACCTCCACCATCGTGGTGGCGCAGTTCATGAAGATCGTGGTCATCCCGGTCATGCTGCTCTGACGGGGCAGCCGCTCTATTAATCCGCAACCAAGGTCTCCATGGTCAGCTCTGGGTGTTCCTTCTCAATGAAGGCGAGCTTCCACTTATCGCCAAATAGGGCGATGAGCTCGCCGTCCTGGCGGGTGAAGATCTCCACGCCGCGCTGGCGGCCGAGTTCCGGTGCGGATTCGGCATCGGTGCGCCGCGCCACGGAGTAGGGGATGGGCTCGGTGACGGTTTCGACGTTGTACTCGAATTCCATGCGGGCCTGCATGACCTCGAACTGCATGGGGCCGACCGCCGCCATGACCGGGGAAGCATCACCGCGCGCATCGTTGCGCAGGACTTGCACTACGCCTTCGGCCGAGAGCTGTTCCAAGCCCTTGCGGAAGGCCTTGTACTTGCCCAGCGATTTCGCGCGCAAGATGCGGAAGGCCTCCGGGGCGAATTGGGGCATGGGCTTGAACTGCACCTTTTTGCCGGAATAGATGGTGTCACCGGGTGCTAGCGAGCCCGCGTTGACGAGGCCCACGATATCGCCTGGGTAAGCGGTATCCACGGTATCGCGGGTGCGGCCAAAGACCGTCAGCGCATACTTGGTGGAAAAACTGCGGCCGGATTGGGCGTGGTTGACCTGCATTCCGCGCTCGAATTCGCCGGAGACCACGCGCATAAACGCCAAGTTGTCGCGGTGTTTTTGGTCCATGCCCGCCTGCACCTTGAAGACGACGCCGGAGAAGTCATCGGCTACCTCGCGGACCTCATCGATAGCGCTGGTGGCTGCCTCCACGGCCTTGGGATCGGATTCGCGGGAATGCGGCGCCGGGGCGATGGCACACAAGGTATCCAAGATCTGGTGGACACCGAAGTTCAGCATGGCCGAGGCGAAGATGAGCGGGGAGGTCACGCACTGCTCAAAAAGTTCTTGATCGTGCAGGGCGCCATCGGCAGCAAGCAGCTCGGCTTCCTCTACCGCGGTTTCCCACACATCCTCTTCCTTTTCTTCTGCGGCGGCAGGATCGTAGTGCTCTTCCGGCGCGATGGTGGAACCACCGGCGGTGCGGATGAAGTGGATGTAGTTATCGGCCTCGCCGTCATCATTGATGTGGGCCAGGCCGCGGAAATCGCCCGCGATGCCCACCGGCCAGTACAGCGGGGTGGGCTGCAACTGGATTTCGTTTACGATCTCATCAACGAGCTCGAGTGGCTCGCGGCCCACGCGGTCCCACTTGTTGATCACCGTGACGATGGGCAGCCCGCGCGCCTTACAAACGCGGAAGAGCTTGAGGGTTTGTGGCTCGAGGCCCTTGGCGGCATCGATAAGCATCACTGCGGCATCTACCGCGGTGAGCACGCGGTAGGTATCCTCCGAAAAGTCCGCGTGACCTGGGGTATCAACCAGGTTGATCATATAAGGCTCGCCCTCGTGTCCCTCCGGGGCGTATTCAAACTGCAGCGCGGACGAGGCGACGGAGATGCCGCGGTTTTTCTCCATGTCCATCCAGTCAGACACGGTGGACTTGCGGTTGCCCTTGCCGTGGACCGCGCCGGCCTCATTAATCACGTGCGCATGCAGCGCCAGCGCCTCCGTCAGCGTGGACTTACCGGCATCCGGGTGGGCTATAACGGCGAACGTGCGGCGGCGCGAGGCCTCAAAAGCGACAGAACTCATGCGCCATAGTCTAGTGGTTTCCCGCTACCACTCCACATTGAGGCGGCGGCCCAGATCCTCAAAGACGCGGTGTGCCACAGAGGTATTCTTCGCAATCGGGCGCTGCATGCCCAGCGTGCGTTTATTATTGTAGTATTCCCCGGACTGAAAATGGATGCCCTCGGTGCCGGTGAGGAAGTAGGCCAAGTTCTCGCCGCCGGCCTCTGCGGTGCCAAAGGCCTTGCCGATGACCCCGGAGTACAACTTGCCGGTCAGCCCCTTAGAGGACTTGCCAAACTCGGTGGCTAAAACGCCTGGGTGAAAGGACACCGCGTTGATGCCGTGGGCATCGATAAAGCGGGCGAGCAAGATATCCGCTAGCTTGGCATTGCCGTATGCGCGCTCTGGGCTGAAATGCTCCAGCGTATTGGGATCCGCCGGATCGAAATTTGAGATCAGCATATTGGCCAACGACGCCGTATTGACCACGGTGGCGCTACTATCGCGCAGCTTTTCTTGCAACAGAGATGTCAAAAGGAAAGGTGCGACGACATTGACCTGCCACGTGCGCTCGAACCCATCAGCGGTCATGGTAGGGCCATCGAAGATGCCGCCGGCATTATTGCCCAAGGCATCGATGCGCTCTAGTTGTTGCAGGTCATCAGCCAGTTGGCGGACCTCAGCAAGCGATTCGAAATCGGCGAGGAAATACTGCCCGTCCACTTCCTGTGCAACGGCCTTGGTCTTGTCCGGATTGCGGCCGATGATGACGAGGTTATCCTGCGGGCGGGTGCGGTGAATCTGCCGGGCGGCTGCGGCACCAATGCCTGACGATGCCCCGGTGATCACGATGGTCCTAGCAGCGGAGTACGGCGAAGTCATAGGCTAGATTCTAGCTATGGACGCGACATCCGTCCGCGACATTCGTTCGTGATATTTGTCCGCGGCGTCGCGCCGCACAGTTCCGCGTGGGGCTGGACAGGTCTATACTTCCGGCTTGTGAAGCGCCTGCTTTTTCTGCGGCAATGGGGACCAGCGCGGCTAACCGCCACCGGGTTTCTACTGCTCATCCTGATAGGAACGGTTTTGTTATTGCTGCCGTTCGCCGAGGCGGGAGATTCCCGCGCCTCGTTTTTATCCGCCCTCTTTACCGCGACCTCCGCGGTCTCGTTGACCGGGCTGGTCGTGGTTGATACCGGCAGTTTCTGGAGTCCAGCCGGGCAAGTGGTCATCTTGGCCCTTATCCAACTGGGCGGTTTGGGGATTATGTCGCTGGCCTCGCTATCCGGCCTGCTTTTAACCGGCCGGATTAGCTTTAAGGCGCGCAAGACCGGCGCCTATGAAAGCCGGCCCATCCTCGCCGGTGGCATCCGCCGCACCCTGATTTTTACCTTCGCCTTTACCGCGGTGGTAGAAAGCATTATCGCTGTGGCGGTCACCGCGCGCCTGATGGTGGGCTACGGGCATTCCTTCCCGCGGGCGTTATGGGAGGGCATCTTTCATGCCATTTCGGCGTTCAATAACGCTGGGTTTAGCACCAATAGCGATAACCTCGTGCCGTTTGTGGGCGATGCCTGGATACTAATGCCGCTGGCCGGAGCGGTCATTGGCGGCGGGCTGGGTTTTCCAGTCTGGGCGGAATTGATGCGCCACCTGCGGCGCGGGTCGGAGGCGATGCGTCGCATCTCTATTACCGCGCGGATGACGCTGGCGGCAACCGGCGTGCTCATTGTGGCCGGCACGATATTTTTTGCCTTGACGGAGTGGAATGGCGTACTGGCACCGATGGCGTGGGGCGACAAGCTCCTCAACTCGTTCTTTACCAGCGTATCCCCGCGCACGGCCGGTTTTAATACCTTTGACTACGGCGAGATCCACCCGGTGACGCTCATGGGCACCGATATCTTGATGTTTATCGGCGGCGGCTCGGCCGGTACCGCCGGCGGCATCAAGGTCACCACCGCGTGCGTACTATTGGCCGCCATGGCCGCTGAGTTCTTGGGCAAGGAAAAGACCTCCATCTACCACCGCAGCCTTCCCCATAGTGTGACCCGACAGGCGCTAGCATTGAGCTTTGCTGGCGTGCTGGTGGTGACCCTGGGCGTGGCGGCACTGCGCTTTTTCGACCCGCAATTTAGCGGTGATCAGGTCTCCTTTGAGGTCATGTCCGCCTTTGCCACCGTGGGCCTATCCACCGGGATTACCGCCAGCTTGTCCGCACCCTCACAAATCGTGCTGTGTTTCATCATGTACCTGGGCCGCGTTGGTCCAACCACCCTGGTAGCAGCGTTGGCGGCCAAGAACCTCAGTCGCCGCTATAGCTACCCCGAAGAAAGGCCCTTCATTGGCTAGCATTTTTAAGGCGTTGGGCCACTCCCGCGCCACCCTCGACATTGCCCCTGTCGTCGTCATTGGCTTGGGGCGGTTTGGTTGCTCCCTGGCTAGCGAGCTCATGGGCCATGGGGTAGAGGTCCTTGGAATCGACTCCGATGAAAAGATCGTGCGCGAACGAGCGCCGCACTTAACTGAGGCCATTTCGGCCGATACCACCGATCCGGCGGCGCTGCGCCAGCTGGGCATCGACGAGGTGGAGCGGGTCATCGTGGGCATCGGCTCGCACCTGGAGGCGTCCATCCTCACTGTCTCCAACCTGGTGGAGCTGGGGGTCAAAGATATTTGGGCCAAGGCTAATTCGGAGGCCCACGAACGCATCCTGCGCCAGATTGGCGCCCACCACGTCATCCGCCCCGAGCGCGATACCGGCCGTCGCGTAGCCTACCTCTTGGGTGGGCGCTTCCGCGACTTTGCTGAGATCGCCCCGTACTACGGCGTGACCCAGATGGCCGCGCCCTCCTCGGTCACGGGCCGCCCGCTCGATTTGGGCGAGGTTTGGCGCACCCACCACGTGCAGTTGGTGTCGGTCTGCCAGGCGGAGGGTGCTTGGGCCCCGCTTGCCGATGCCACCCAGCTCGCCCCCACCGACTTCATCGTCGCCGCCGGCAGCCCACAGGCGCTGGAGAAATTTTCCCAGTCCTAGCGCGAATGAATGCGGTTTTGCGCTTGTACGAGCCCGTGCGTGGCGATGAGCCGGGCGGCTTCGGCGGCGGACGCAATGGCGGTATCGAAGCCGGGGCCGGCATCGACAGGCGCTAAGACATAATCCGGAATCGACGAACCCTTCGGCGGGCGCGCAATGCCAATGCGCACGCGCACATAATCCCGCGTGCCCAGGTTGTGCGTCAGCGATTTCAGCCCGTTGTGCCCATTTTCATTGCCGCCTTGCTTTAGTCGAATTTTATTGGCAGGCAGATCTAGTTCATCGTGAATGACGATGATGTGGTCCGCCGCAATTCCCAAAGCTTGCGCCAGCGGGGCAATCGGATCACCGGAGAGATTCATAAACGTTGTCGTGCGCACCGCCAGGACGCGGGTATCGCCCCAGCGCAGCGGGGCTACCTCGAGGTCCATCCCGCGCACCGGCTCGAGCACGTCGCCGCCTTGGGCCAGCACATCGTCCACGGCCATGTATCCCACGTTATGGCGCGTGGCGGCGTATTTCGCCCCGGGGTTGCCCAGGCCAATGATGAGCCAGTCTGCTTCTAACTCGGCCGGATCCTGCCCCTGCTGCGCTTGCGGGGGCCCGCCGAAAAACCGGGCAATAAAATCTTTCAAAGCTGCCACGAATGCGCCTTTCTAGCTCGGTACAGTAGTTTCCTATGAGCCAGGTTATTCAATCTTTGCGCCGAACCGTAATACCAGCGCCCATGGCGGGCGGGCCTACCACCGTGGATCTGGTGCGCGCTGCGCATCAGGCCGGCTCCTTTGGCACCTTGGGGCTTGGGTCTGCCAGCGTGGATTCTGCCCGCAGCCAGATTGATGCCTGCGCCGGCATCCCCTTTGGGGTGAACCTGTTTTGCCCGCAGGATCCGTTAACTCCTGAGCAGTTGGCCGCCGCCGCGGAACTGGCCGCGGCCGAAGATGCCTCGCTACCGGATCCCGATTATTCCTTTGGCTTCCACGACAAGCTCGAGCTGGCGCTGCAGGGCGGCGCGCGCGTCGTGTGGTCCATGTTCGGCACCTTTGACTCTGAGCAGCTTGCCCGCATCCACGCCGCGGGTGCCGAGGCTTGGACCACCGTCACCACGCCAGGCGAGGCCCGCGCCGCCGCCAAGCTGGGAGTGGATGCGCTGTGCGTACAGGGCCCTTATGCCGGCGGGCACCGCGGCACGTGGGACCGCACCGCGCTTCCAGACGATCGACCCCTGCCAGATCTCATCGCCGCAGTCCACGAAGCCGTCCACGCCGTCGCACCGAGCATCCCGCTGATTGCCGCAGGTGGGCTGCGCACGGCAGTAGAGGTAACCCAGGTATTAAGCCTGCCCGGCGTGGCCGCCGCATCGTGCGGCTCTGCCTTCTTGCTGAGTAAAGAAGCCGGAACCAGTGACTACAACCGTAAGCTTCTCCGGCGCGGCGGGGCCACCGTATCCACCCGCGCCTTTTCCGGACGCCATGCCCGCGGCCTGGAGACTGACTACACCCGCACTCACCCCGATTTACCCCCGGTATATCCCATGCTTAATTCCGTGCTCAAGGAACGCCGAGCGCAGCACGATGACGCCGTAGCCTACTGCCTCGTAGGTGAGCCGGCTGCCAAAATCCGCGGGGGTAGTGTCGCAGACATTCTGGACTCCCTATGCCAAAACAAACACTAAGACACGCTAAAATTTGGGGCGAAGATTTCTAGCCACCCCCGAAATAGAAATGGATGGAGCCTCGTGACTGCGAACGCACATATTGGACATGATGACTGGAACGAGCGCCTCGAATTGGCGCAACAGATGATTCCCCTCATCCACCAACTGCACCGCAATAACAACGTCGTCGCCACCATCTTCGGCCGCCCGCTGGTTGGGCAGACCGATATCGACATCATCAAGTCCCACCGCTACGGACGCCGCATTGCCCAGCGCCAGCTCTCCACGGCAGAAACCCTGCCCATCCTGTCCGAACTTGCGGATATGAACCTAAGCTCCGCATCCATCGACGTCGGACGCCTCCTACTGGGCTTTGAAGAGTCGGGCGAAGATGACCTGCGCCGCTACCTCGAAGATGAACTCACGGAAATCGTCGGTGCCGGCGAAGACATCGACCCAACCGATGTCGTGCTCTACGGCTTTGGCCGCATCGGCCGCCTCCTTGCCCGCATCCTCGTCGCCCGCGAAGCCGCTTACGGCGGCGTGCGCCTGCGCGCGATCGTGGTGCGCAATAAGGGCGAAGGGGACATCATCAAGCGCGCCAGCCTCCTGCGCCGCGATTCCGTCCACGGTGCCTTCAACGGCACCATCAGCGTGGATGAGGAAGAACAGGTTATCTGGGCCAATGGTACGAAGATCCAGATGATCTACGCCAACGACCCAGCCACGATCGATTACACCGAATACGGCATCAACAACGCCGTGCTGGTAGATAACACCGGTGTTTGGCGCGATAAGGAAGGCCTGTCCCAGCACCTTAAGGCCAAGGGAGTGGCCCGCGTGCTGCTGACCGCACCGGGCAAGGGAGATATTAAAAACATCGTCTTTGGCATCAATGATTCCGCCATTACCGATGACGATAAGATCCTCTCCGCCGCATCGTGCACCACCAACGGCATCACCCCGGTGCTCAAGGTCATCAATGACCGCTACGGCGTGGCGCACGGCCACGTGGAAACCGCGCACTCGTTTACCAATGACCAAAACCTCATTGATAACTACCACAAGGGCGAGCGCCGTGGCCGCGCCGCTGGCCTGAACATGGTGCTTGCCGACACCGGTGCTGCCAAGGCCGTGGCCAAGGCCCTGCCTGAGTTCGAAGGCAAGCTGACCGGTAACGCCATCCGCGTTCCCACCCCGGACGTGTCCATGGCGGT
>NZ_JBEHFY010000029.1:0-27864 GCF_040225815.1 Corynebacterium sp. KPL2895 | reverse complement strand
CGTGCTGGCCCCTGACACCATCACACTGCATGCTCTATCGAAAGGTAGAAACACCACTCAAACGGACTTGACCCCTTCGTGGTCCTACTGCTAGTCGGCATAGGCCTGTTTATGGTGACTAGTACAACAAAGTTTCCCATATTTGTCCCTCTTTTTATGGGACTTGTATGCACAATCGCAATTCTCACCTCTGGGAAGCCCGATCCTGCTGAATGTAGTAAGCCCGATCCTGCTGAATGTAGTGACGTAAACATCACGAAACAGGCGGAGTCCGAACAAAAAGGGGTCGGTTGGATTATGAGGCTAACCTCCGTTCAGGTCGTTAACTTGGTCATAGCGTGGCGGGCTTCGGGAAAAATAAAAAGCACTTGGGAAAAGGGGTGACTAGGAGATCTGGGGGAATGGTTGACATTATTCATGAAGCTCAGGACGCACACCTGTGCGCCCTATTCATCAAAGCCCACGGACACGGTGGAGACTACGAGTACGCGCGAGACGGCTCCAACAGCGCAGTCAAACACCTGCAAGCAATACTGGCAGAACTGCCCGCTACTTCCCCACCGGCCCGCGATGCCGGCATACTCGCTAAGTTCGTGCGTGCAGCACAGAGGAATTTGTCTCGGCAACGCCCTGACACAAACCGGTAGTATCACACCAAAATAACCATCATCGTTGCAACGACCCCTAGAATCCGCCCTGCTTGTTTAATCCATGAAAAGCCGTCAAAATAGAGATAGCCCTTTTCCCATAACCTATCTCCCTAGGACGCTCCCCATGGACTATGTCTTGGCTCTCGGCGAAAACCCCGATTTTCCTTTGTGGCTTCGCGCGACGCACCTCATCAACTTTGTACTCATCGGCATGCTCTTGCGCTCCGGGCTGGAAATGCTTTCTTCCATGCCGCGCCTGTGGTGGCGCAATGACTGCGCGCCTGGCACCGAATGGCTGCGTTTTACCAAGCGCAAGCTGCCCAAGGAAGAGGGCGTATATACCTCTTTGATGGACGAGCTTTCGTGGTCACCGGTCGTGGCTCTGCCGGGCCGCGAAAACGTTGGCCTGGGCCGCCACTGGCACGGCCTTTCGGTCATGCTGTGGGTCCTCAATGGCCTGGTGTACGTCGTGCTGCTCTTTGCCACCGGCCTGTGGCAGCGCCTCATCCCCACCTCCTGGGACATCATCCCGGAGGCGTGGGATACCTTCAAGGTCTATATCAGCCTCAGCGCGCCCGGCATCGAGCACTTCACGCCATACGATGCCCTCCAGCAACTCGCCTACGCCTTCGTCATCTTCATCGTTGCGCCCTTCATGATGGTGACCGGCCTGGGCATGTCGCCGGCCATCCGCGTGCGCTTCCCGTGGTTCGTGAAGATGCTGGGCGGCCACCAAGGTGCGCGGTCTCTGCACTTTATCGGCATGGTCTTAATGTCCGCGTTCATCCTGGTCCACGTGGTGCTGGTCTTCTTCGTGCACCGCGAGTACAACATGGTCCACATCGTCTTCGGCGACGTTTCCACCGAACGCTATGTGCAGGCCTTTACCACCGTCGTCATCACCATCGTGGCGGTCATCATCTTCTGGATTGCCCTGTCCTACTGGACCTTGGCGGACCGCGCCCGGGCGCATAATTTCTTGGTCTCGTTCACCGAAATCGGCCGCAAGCTTTCGCTGAACCACTTCCACCCGCGCAAGCCCAAGGAGACCAAGGACTCGCCGATGCCCATTTCCTCCTTCCACTGGACCAACGGCCTGCCGCCGACGGAGAAGGAATCCCCTGAGTGGACCGAGTACAAGCGCAATGGCTGGGAGAACTACGCCATTACCGTGGCCGATGATGTCAACGGCACCGAAAAGACCGTCACCCTTGAGCAGTTGCGCGAGCTGCCGCAAACGTCCTACATCGCCACGCATACCTGCATGCAGGGGTGGTCTGCGACCTCCAAGTGGGGAGGGCCCAAGCTTGCCGATGTCCTCGAGCTACTCTGCCCCCGCCCCGAAGGCGCCAATTACGTGCTCATCGAGTCTTATGGCTTGGCGCAAAAGATGTACGATAACCGCCCGCGCGAGCCTTTCTACGCGGCCTTCGATATCGAGACCGCCATGGAGAATCAGTCCATTTTGGCGATTTCGCGCAATGACCAGGACATCGATCTGCACTTGGGCGCCCCAGTGCGCGCCCGCGTGGAATCGAACCACGGGTATAAGGCCGTGAAGTGGGTATCGCGGATTGCCTGGATTGGTGATTACGCCGACTACGGCGATGGCCGCGGCGGCACCCGCGAGGATTCCGCGCTCCAGGCCTTCAACGGCCGCATCTAGCACCGAAGGATTAGAATCTGTTTCTATGACTGATAAATCTTCTGTCACCGAAACCCGCATCGCCATCGATGGCATCCGCAATGACAATGACGTGCGCAAGTGCCTGCAAAAGCTCTACGGCATCTTTGCTGATACGGGAATGGGCCAAGCCACCTTCGAGATGACCGGGGATGCCACCGCGGATGTCGTCATCAAGCACGCTGAGTCCGTCACAGTAGATCCGGAGGTCATTGATGCGGCGGTGCGCAAGGCGGGGCCGTACCGCCTGGCCTAATCGATGCGCGGCGGCTCGTAGCCGTCCTCTTTAAGCCACGCGATATGCGGTGGGGTATTCATGCCCCACTCGCTGCGCGCCCACGCGAAGGTCTGGCGCACCTCGGCCTCGGAATAACCGCCATCGCGCAGGTACTGCCGGAAGCCATTCGGCCCGGGATCCTTGATCCAGAGCCAGGCGTAGTCGTCGAGGGAGTCATCGGCAAGCAAGCTTTCTAAGCCCGCCGGAACGAACTCGCGCTCGGCGCGCACGCGGTCCGCCAAGTCCTCGTCGAGGAAATCGTAGAGGTAGTCCATCGCGTCCTCGAGCTCGGCATAGTGTTGTGGATCCATGGGCTAAATCTCCCGGTGCTTAGTGCCGATGACCATGCGGTCGATCTCTTCCAGTATCTCATCCACGATGGCCGGATTGAAGGCCCGATCCTTGCGCAGGACTAGGAGCTCGCTCTGCGCGGCGTTAAGCGCGGTGCGCCGGGCCTCCAGCGCGACGCGGCGGGCCTCCTCGACGCGCTGCTTGCGCTCGTCGTTATTCTCGGCGGGGTTTTCGCCATCACCCAGGCGGTCCTCAAACCACTGGATGACGTTGGCGGAAATTTCCGGATCGACAGTTTCGGCCTCGCCGGTGGCATCGTCCTCGGGCCGGAATTGCGATAGCGCATCGATGCTGGCGGCGCGCGCCCGCGAGACCACCGCGGCGCGCATCTTATCGTTGGCGGCCTGCGAGGCCTCAGTGAGATCGAGCTGCCTCATCAGCCACGGCAGCAGCAGGCCGGGCAGCACCATGGTGACCAACAGGACGGTCAGGGCGATAACGGCCAGCTCGTGGTGGAAGGCGAAGACGCCGGTAGGAATGGATAGAACCAGCGCCAAGGTCACCAGGCCGCGCATGCCGGACCAGGTCATCAGCAATACCTCCTGCATCCGCAGCGGAGCAACGTGCGGGCGCCCGCGCGAGACGTTGAGGCGGTAGTAGAAGAACATCCACACAAAACGCACCACGAAGGCCACCAGCGAGAGGATCACGCCAACCATGACCGAGTGCCACAAATCCGAGCCGACCTCCGCGATGGCCGTATTAACCGTCAGCCCGATTAGGCCGAACGCGACGCCGGTAAACAGCAGCTCCATGGTCTCCCAGAAAGACTGGCCGGAAAGCCGGTCCTCGGCCTGGATATCAGCGCGCGAGTTGAGCTCGACGGCGGCGATGACCACGGCGATAACACCGGAGGCTTTTAATTCCTCGGCCACGAGGAAGGTGGCGAAAGGAACCACCCAGGTCAGGGCGTTGCGCGCGACCACATCGTGGACGCGGGTAATAAACAGCGCCGTCAGCCGCCCGATGAGCCAGCCGATGGCAAGCGCGACGACGGACGAATAGAGGAAGCTCAGCACGCCGCTACCAAAGGAGATATCGCCGCCCTGGGTCACGGCGGCGAGCGCGAGGTGGAAGGCGACGATGGAGGCGGCATCATTAAACAGCCCCTCCGTTTGTAAGGTGGTGATGATGCGGCGCGGGATGCCGGCGGGCTCGGCCACCGCATCCACGGCCACGGGGTCCGGCGGGGCGATGGCCGCGCCGATGAGGATGGCGGCGGCGATGCTAATCCCCGGCAGGAAGGCGTAGGCGGTTGCACCCACGGCGAGGGTGGTGGCAACAACGAGGAGCACGGACAGGCTCAGGATGGTCACCCACTGCCCGCGAATCACACCCCAGGACGTGCGCCGCGCCAGCGCCCACAGCAGCGGCGGCAAGAAGATGGGAAGGATGAGCTCGGTGGGGATGTCGAATTGCGGCAGCCCCGGCACGAAAACGGCGCAGGCGGTAATAATCGTCAGCAGCGCGGGCCAGGGCAGCCCGACCCTATCGCCGATCGCAACGACGAAGACGGTCAGCAGCATGAGCCCGATGAGAACCAGTAAAACTTCCATGGGCTCGATAGTATTACGCGCGCCAAATATACGGCTCGCGGCTCAATTCCTCCGGCCGGAATTGCGCGAGGAGCTCGGCGGCGGTCTCCGCCTCATAGCCCAAAGACTGCGCCAGCTGCTTGACGATGCCCCTCGGCTCCCCCATATCCCGCATCGTCACCGCGCCATCGCGCTTGGCCAGGCGCTTGCCCGCGGTATTCAGGACCAGCGGCACGTGCACGTAGCTCGGCGGTGCAATCCCCAATAAGGAGGCCAGGTAGGCCTGGCGTGGGGCGGAGGATAAGAGATCGTCGCCGCGGACCACCTGGTCGATACCCTGGTAGGCATCATCAACGACCACCGCCAGGTTATAGGCCCAGCCGCCGTCCTGCCCGCCGCGGCGCAGGATAAAATCATCGACGTCACCGGTGTACTCGCCGTGCAGGGCGTCGTGGATGGTGAAGATGGAGACGTCTGCGCGCAGGCGCAGCGCCGGCTGACGGTTCTCGGCGGCGAGCTGGGCGCGTTTGGTGGCACGTTGGGCATCGGAAAGCCCACGGCAGGTGCCCGGGTACTGGCCCGGAATGGCGTGCGGGGCGCGGGAGGCTTCGCGGATATCCTTGCGCGAGCAGTAGCACTCGTAGACCGGCAGCTTCTGGAGCGCCGCGGCATAGGCGGCCTCGCGATCCTGCTGGTAGATGACCTCGCCATCCCACTCCAGCCCCAGGGCCGCAAGGTCCGCAAGCTGGCGCTCGGCCGCCGCGCGGGAGGAGCGCTGCTTATCGATGTCTTCCACCCGCACCACAAACCTGCGCCCCGTCGACCGCGCGTAGAGCCACGCCAGAAGCGCCGTGCGCAGGTTGCCAAAGTGCAGATCGCCGGAAGGGCTCGGGGCGTAGCGGCCCGCCCCGGTGGTCGCGGAATTCATATTCCCAGCATACGGTTTGGCACAATGGTGGGCATGGAAAAATCCCCCTCCTCTCAAGTGCGCTTTATCCCCGTTCATTCCACTCTTTACCCCTGGCTCGTCACCATTTTCGTCGTGACGTTTTTGATTTCTAATATCAACGCCACCAAGGGCGTCCAGCTCGGACCGCTCGTGACCGATGGCGCCTTCTTCCTCTTCCCGCTGGCCTATATCGTCGGCGACGTTTTATCCGAGTGCTACGGCTTCAAGTCCACCCGGCGCGCCATCTACATCGGCTTTGCAATGGCACTGCTCGCCGTAGTGTGTTTCTACATCGCCATCTGGCTGCCCGCGGCGGATTTCTATGAGGGCCAGGAGGCCTTCGCCGCCACGCTGGGCCTGGTGCCGCGCATCGTTTTGGCCTCCCTGGCCGGCTACCTGGTGGGCCAGCTGCTCAACGCGTGGACGCTGACCGCAATGAAGAAGCGCAGCGGCGAAAAGGGCCTTTTCTCCCGGCTGATCGCCTCCACCGTGGTGGGCGAGTTTGGCGATACCTTGCTGTTTTGCGCCATCGCCGCGCCCGTCATCGGCATCGACACCACGAGCGGGTTCATCAACTACGTGGTGGTGGGCTTTGTGTGGAAGACGCTGATTGAGGTCGTCCTCTTGCCCATAACCTCCACTGTTATCAAGCTGGTGAAAAAGCGCGAAGATTACCGCGCCTTCGACGCCGCGTAGTAGCGGCCCAAGAATTCATCGCGGTAGTCCTCGTAGTAGCCGCCGTTGATGGCGGCGCGAATATTATCTACTAGCCGCACCATGAATTCCACGTTGTGGATGGTGCACAGCGTGCCGGCCAAAAATTCCTTCGCCTTGAGCAGGTGGTGCAGGTAGGCGCGCGAGTAATTCTCCGTGACGTAGCCGCCAAATTCCTCGTCGATGCCCTTGAAATCCCGCTTGAACCGCGCATTGGTGAGGTTGAGGCGGCCATCGAGCGTGTAGACGCCACCGCGGCGAGCCAGGCGGGTCGGCGCGACGCAATCGAAGGTATCGGCGCCGGCTTCGACCGCGGTGAAGATGTCATCGGGCTCGGAGATGCCGAGCAGGTGGCGCGGTTTATCGTCCGGCAGTTCGTCGCACACCCAGCCCACGATGGTGCCCAGGTTCTGCTTTTCCAGCGCGCCGCCGATGCCGAAGCCGCCGAAACCGCGCTGACCCTTCTCCCGCGCGGCGCGGTCCAGGTCCAAGAGCCCGCGGGTGGCCTGGCGGCGCAGGTCCTCGTATTGCGCGCCCTGCACCACGCCCCACAGCGATTGCTTCGGGCGGTGGTAGCGCTCGCGGGTGAGCCTGTCATGTTCCTCTAGGCACCGCTGCGCCCACCGGTGCGTGCGGGCCACGGATTCTTCCTGGTAGGTGCGCGAATCAATGAGCGTGGTCAGCTCGTCAAAGGCGAACATGATGTCCGCGCCCAGCCCGTGCTGAATCTGCATGGATTTTTCGGGCGTAAAGCGGTGCTTGGAGCCATCGATAATCGAGCGGAAATCCACGCCTTCCTCATCCACCTTGGCCATGCGCTCCCTTTTTGCGGCGCGAATATCCTTCTCGGTGAGATCCGCCAAGTCCATGGCGATGACCTTTTTAAAGCCCACGCCCAAAGACATCACCTGGAATCCGCCGGAATCGGTGTAGGTCGGCCCGTGCCAGTTCTCGAATTTCGCCACGCCGCCGGCCTCATCCACGATGTCATGGCCCGGCTGCAGGTAGAGGTGATAGGCATTGGACAAAATCGCCTGCGTTCCGGTGGCGCGAATCTGCTCCGGCGTCAACGTCTTCACCGTGGCCTTGGTCGCCACTGGGATAAACGCCGGGGTGGCGATATCTCCGTGCGGGGTGTGGATAATACCGCTGCGGCCATGCTTGCCGGGGCCTTCGGGCAGGCGCTTATCGATGTCGAAACTTAAGTCCTTCATTCCTTATTTTCCTCTTCTTCCCTGGTCTTCTGGCCGTCATCCGCGTGTTGTGCTTCCCATTCTTCCTCAAGCGCGGTGCCTTCGATGTCTACGGTGGGCAGGATCTTATCCAGCCACTTGGGCATCCACCACGTAGCACGGCCCATGAGGAACATGGAGGCGGGGACGAGGGTCATGCGGACAAAGAAGGCATCGAAAAGCACGCCCGCTGCCAAGGCAAAGCCGAAGATCTGGATGAACGGCAGCGGCTGGTTGATAAAGGCCACGAAGACCGAAATCATGATGATGGCGGCGGCCGTCACCACGCGCGCGCCCTGGGTAAAGCCGGTGATGGTGGCCTCATCGACAGCGCTATAGGGCCCCGCCGTGCCCTTCGGATGCCGCGCGATGTGCTCGCGCATGCGGGTGACCAGGAATACCTGATAGTCCATGGCCAGGCCGAAGGTCACGCCGATGAGGAAGATCGGCATGAACGATAGCAGCGGGCCGGGGCCTGGGACGAGGCCCCACAGGCCGTCTTGCCATACCAGCACCGTGAGTCCAAAGGCGCCGCCGACCGAAAGCAGGAAGCCGAGGCCCGCTACCAGCGGCACCAAGATGGAGCGGAAGACGACGAGCAGCAGCACGATTGCCAGCCCCACAACAATGCTCAAGTAAGGCGCCATCGCATCGCGCAGGCGCTCGGTAATGTCCAACTGCACGGCAGTCAAGCCCGTCAGGCCGATCTCGGTGCCGGTGGTGCCTTCGATCTCCTTGGTGGCAGAGCGCAGCGCGTGCGCGACATTAATGGTTGCGGCTTCCGTTGGCGAGGTTTCCGGGGTCACCATGATTTGTGCCGCGCGCTGGTCCTCGCTGAGTGCAACGATTTGTGCGTGCTTTACCCCGCCGAGCGTCTTCAGCTGATCCGCGGTGTAGAGGAAGGACGCCAGCGCTGCCTTGTCTTCGGCGCTGGTCGGCGCGGCGGCGTCTTCCTTGTCCTCGACCTCTGCGACGGGGGCGATTTCCGGCTCCGCTGGCTGTTCGCCGGGCTGATCCGCGGGGTGTTCCGCTGGCTGGTCGCCAGGCTGGTCAACAGGGTGTTCTGCGGGGTGATCACCGGGCTGGTCGGCTGGCAGGTCCGCCGGCTGATCGGGCGCCTCGTCGGGCGCGGGCTCAGGCGCGTTGTCAGGCGCATGATCCTCCGGATTATCGGCGGGTGGCTCGCCAGCGCCTTCTTCGGGTTCGGCTTCTCCGCCTTGAGCCGCCACCAATGGGGCGAGTGCGGCGGAATCGGCGTTGATGGTGTGGGCATCGACAACCGCGAGGAACGGCCCGTTGACGCCGGGGCCGAAGCCCTCGGCCATCAGGTCGGCAGCCTTGCGCTGGGTGGTATCGGGATTCGAGGTGGTATCGGCAGGCAGCGCCAGCTCCATGTGGAGCACGGGGGCGGTCATGGCGCCGAGGGAGAGGACGACGAGGGCCATCGCCAAGCCGGGCACCTTTTGTACCAGTCGTACCCAGCGATGGCCCATGGTTGGGCCGCGGCGCACCTTTCCCTTGTGGGAAGGGTTGCCGGCCACGCCGGGGATGCGGCCGCTAAACGCCTTGTCCCCCAAAAGCCCGAGCATCGCGGGGATGAGCGTGAGGGAGACGAGGACGGCGATGGCCACGGTTGCGGCGGCGGAAAGCCCCATGGCGGTGAGGAATTCGATGCGTGCAATGAGCAGGGCAAAAAGCGCGGTAAAGACGGTGGTTCCGGCGAAGACCACGGAAGAGCCCGCCGTTCCTGCCGCCATACCGGCTGCTTCTGGGGCGGACATGCGGGCGCGCTCGGCGCGGTAGCGGGACAAGATAAACAGCGCATAGTCGATGCCCACCGCCAGGCCAATCATGATGGCCAGCACCGGCGTCATGTTGTTGAGCTCTATCCAGTGCGTGGTAATCAGCATGCCGCATGCACCCAGGCCGACCCCGATGACGGCGGAAATCAGCGGCATTCCAGAAGCGACCAGGGAGCCAAAGGTAAAGATGAGGACGAGGAAGGCCACGCCAAGACCGATGATCTCGGAAGTGGAGTTAACCCGAATCTCATCGCCAAACCCGGCGCCGCCGGCCTCGACGGTAAGCCCCTGCTGCCTGCCGATGTCCATCGCTTCCGTCACGATGTCCTTATCGGCCTGATCCACGCTATAGGGCGATTCGGCATCAAAATCGAAGGTGGTATAGGCAATGGTCTCATCCTCATTGACCATGGCGAGGTTATCGGCATCGGCACGCGCGGATGATTCCGGCAGCCCCATCTCCGTGAACTGGTGGACGACCTCGTCCTGCAGCCGCGGCGAGACCTCAAGCGGGTTGCCAAAGCGCATGGTATCGCCCATCTCCAGGTTGTCCTCGAGGTGGGAAATGACCGCGTTGATGGCCTTTTCATTGGCGGGATCCGAGAGCTTTTGGCCCTCCGGGGCTTGGAAGACCAAGTTCACCGATGGGGAGTTGGCGGGGTTTCCGCCTTCCGGGAAAAGGTCCATCGTCTTGTAAGTGGCATCGATGGACGGGGTGCCTTTGATAGCGAACTCGCTCGTCATCGGTTTCATCAACAAGGCGGTAGCGCCGCCGGCGGCGGCCAGTAGGACCACCCAGGTGACGATGACCTTCCATTTATTGAGGAATGACCAGCGCCCGAGCCGGTAGAGGAGTTTAGCCACGGGAAATGTACCTTCGCATTCGCGTAGTCGGACGGATTTAACTTCGCCCTAGTGTAGTTGCCGTGCCCCTTATTCCCTATTACTTAGCCGCCGGGCAGCCCGTATTCACAGACGATGCCAAGGCGGCGGGCCAAAAAGAACCGTGGCCATTCGATGCAGTCAAGGACTAGATCGGGTGGCCACGGCGGAGCGGCGTAGACAATGCAGCCGCGAGAGAGCGCTCGCTGTTTAAACGAACTTCGACAAGCTCAGACCAGGAAGAACGAGGTCAGAGAAGAAGGCGCTAATTTTCTTTACCCGCTCGATAACAGCAGCGATGGTCTCGCCTAGTGTGCCGAACGAAGAACCGTGGAAAGAAGAACCATCGGCTGCAGCGTTGTCGCCCGAAGGCTTCTTTTCTGGGGTTACCTGGTCAGATGGTTTAGCGTTTTCGGAGGCACCGTCGAATGCCACGGTGAGATCCGAGTTGGCATCGTCAAGCGGCTGCCCCACTGGGTACTTGCCCAAGAAGATGTCGGAGCCCGTCTGGGTCAGCGAGGTGGGGGCATCAGTTGTGGCATAGGTCTTGCCGGTTTCCGGTACCAAGGACTCAGTAAGCGTGAAGGTAGAGATTGCGGCGTCATCGCCAGACAATTCAACCGGCTTGTTCTTAAGCGGGCCCGAGGCGCCCGTAAGTTTATAATCCGCGGTGATGGTGGCGTTTTGTCCTGCTACTTCTACCTTGATATCCGAGAACGTGAGATCGACGCCGTAGGAACCATTAGGGCCGAGGCCTGGATAGCCTTGAATCTGCACGGATCCCTGAGTGTCAATAGTGCCGTTTCCCTCAGCATCCAGCGTGGTGTGGGCCGCATCGACCGGGAAGGTGAAGTCCTTTCCTACCTTCTCCGCGCCTTCGGTGGTATTGATGATACCTTTGGCAAGCGGGTTGGTCTCCACGTGGTGAATGAAGGATTCCTTGATGGGCCAGTTCAATTGGCCGGATTCCACGGCGGGGACATCGGCTGGAGCCTCATCGGCAGAGGCTACTGGGGCGCTGACGGCGCCAAGTGCAACCGCTCCAACGGCGATGACGGATGTTGTTTTCATGAATTTCTCCTCTTGAAAGCAGTGGTGAAGCTTTGCCTAAAATATTAGGCGAGCCTTACCTTATTTGGAAAATTAGAAAAAGTAAATCAGTGGCGCTTATCAAGCTCGGTGAAGATCCCCGAGTTGAAAGCAAATGCGCGCTGCGCCTCTGAGAGCAAAGCCTCGCGCTGCTCCGCAGTCAGCATGAGGCCGTCTAGGCGTTCGCGGTAGCCCTTGCGGTACGGCGGAATCTTGCCGATGGCACTGAAGTCATAAAAGTTCAGCGCATCCGGTTCGATGTCATAGAGGGTGCCGAGGCGCGCGGCAATCACCTGACCGCCGGAGACGTCACCGAGATACCGGACATAGTGATGGGCCACCACTTCTACCGCGCTGCCGGATACCCCTTCTAGGCGGGCAACGTAGGATGCTGTCGCCGGCAGGATCCGGATCTTTTCACGCCAGTCGCCGCCGACGAGCTCCGCCAGATCCGCCTCCAGAGCAAAGCGCCGCTCAAGGCGTGGATCGGCCACCGCACCGGCGATTGGAGTATGCGCCACACTGCGGACTGCACGCTCCAGAGACTCATAGACAAACCACAGCTGACCGCTTAAATCGGCGGCGGCCTCAGCGCTCAGCTGGCCCGACATGAGCCGCTGCATAAACGCCGAACCCTCCGCATTCTCATGGGCGTGGGCGGTCTCCTCACGCAATGCGACGGATAATGGTTTCTTGAGCGTCACAGTCACTGACTTCCTCCAAAGTAATGCTTACCTAATGTCCAAATATAAATTTAAGGTTAGGCAATCCTTATTTACAAGGCTTGTGGGAAGAAATCAACCAAAAGAACTAACTCCCTACCCCACCGCCTGCGGTGCGCGCGGCTTCGGGATGCGGCTGCCGACACCGCCCGCGCCGCTGACCCCCTATTATCGGATCAGCAGCTTGTTATCGGTGGAGTAGAGCACGCACGCTCTCAAGGGCGCCCGACTTCATAAACGCCTGCCCAAGAATGGCAAACATGCTGCCAATGGTTGCCACGCCCAAGATGTAGTTCCACACCTTGGCGAAACTAGAACCGGAGGGAGTGTCCTTCTCTGGCTTATCAGTTCCCGGCTTCTTAGACTCCGAAGTCTCAGGGCTCTTTGGAGTCTCCGGCTTCTTCGGCGGTGCCGGGGTCTGTGAGGTCGCTGGTGGCTGCGGAGCTGGATTGTCCTTCGGTGGCTGACTTTGTGGCTGCTCTTCCTTTTCCGGCGCAGCTACCGGCGGCTGCGGAGCAGGTTCGTTCTGCGGCATTTCATCCTTCTTTTGGCCGCAACCAGGAGAAACCTTGAGGGTTAGGTGGGCATCATCAAGCTCAGGCTTGTTCTCTGAGCTATACATGCCCATGAAAAGTTGGTCTACGCCCTCGATTTTTCCATCTTTTGTCCCCTGCTGCTCCTTGTACCGCACATCGCTGGCAGAAAGGGTCAGCGTGTCTCCCTCCTTGGTCCATCGCGCCGTGCCGTGGCCAAAGATCCCATCCCCAGTGCGCTTATTAGCGTCGATGTGGTCGTCCACGGTGTATTGAAGCATATTCTTACCCTCTACGTGATAGACCTCGTAGCCGGAACCGAGCTGGGCTTCATTACCGGAGGTCTTGATGAAAGGTGCCACTACCGTGGAATGCAGAGCTCCGTGGTGACCGGTGAACGTTATCGAGGAGTCTTTGCTCTCGATATTGGACGACACCACATTGCCCTCCTCATCTACCGTTACCGTAGAGGTTGCAGGATCGACCTCGAAGCCGAAAGAGAAATCCTTCCCCTTAGGATCACCGGTTTGCGTCACTGGGCCACTAGTGGACCAATCACCAGCAGCAAAACCGCTTTTGAGGTAGGAACGCCACGAGTGCTTAATTCCCCAGTTCAAGGAACCGGATTCGATGGTGCAAGTTTCTTCCGCAGAAGCGTGTGGCACGGTGAGCGCGGTCGCCGCGAGAGCGGTGACCACTACTTTCTTAAACATGGAAATCCTCCAATTTATGTGAGAAGAGTGGGTTGATGGTGGGCGTGGCACGCTGTGGATGTACCTGCAGCCCATCGACGGATATCGGCCAGCCATACACTTGAGACAATGTTGGACTGGTAAAGACCTCATCTACGCGCCCTTGGGCTGCTACTCCCCCGCACGACAGGCATACGAGATGATCGCAATATGCTGCTGCCGCGTTGAGGTCATGCAGCACCACGAGGACGGCGACGCCTGCCTCGCGGGCAAGGGCTTTTACTGAGCCCAACAGTTGTTCTTGGTGCCGGATATCCAGCGCGGCCGTTGGCTCATCCAGCAAGATCACCGGGGTATTTTGGGCAAGCACCCGTGCGAAGGCCGCGCGGGCGCGCTCACCACCAGACAACGTGCTGATGTCTCGGCCCGCTAGGTGCGCGACGCCGGCGGCATCGAGGGCGGCGTCAATAAAGTCATCGTCGAGATCTGCGTAGGCAGTTCCTTCCCACGGGCGGCGCCCCATCGCAACGACATCGCGGACAAGGAATTCGAAGGACACCGAGACGTCTTGGAGCATCACCGCACGCGTGCGCGCGAGCTCTCGCGCTGGCGCCTTGGGCGATAACCCACCCACGGTGATCTCACCGGAATAGTCGATATCTCCAGCCACGGCAGCTAGGACGGTGGATTTTCCGGCGCCGTTCGGACCGATAAGTCCTGTAACTTCGCCCGCTTGAGCAGTGAAGGACACCTGGTCCACGAGGGTGTGCTCCCCCACGCGAACGGTTAAGTCTTTAGCGTTTATCATCAGTGCACTCCTTTGCGCATCATGCGGCGCAGCAAGATGAAGAACGTTGGCCCACCCACCAGGGCGGTGAAAATGCCGATGGGAAGATCCGCAAAAGAAATCATCGTGCGCGCTGCCACGTCGGCGAAACCAATGAGTACAGCGCCGCCAAGGGCGGAAGCCGGCAGCAGGATGCGGTTTTCTGGTCCGACGACGCTGCGCAGCAGGTGGGGAACGATAAGTCCTACAAAGCCAATGAGGCCGGCGAAGGAAACGGCCGCGGCGGTCAACACTGCCGATGCCACGATCGCCACGATGCGCAGCCACGGCACGTTCACGCCGGTATGTGCGGCGGCGCGCTCGCCGAGCGCGAGGACGTCCAACTGCTTGCCCAGGCGCAAGGCCACTGCGAGGCCAACCACCACGATGGGCAGTACCGCCCAGACGTGTTTCCACTGCGAGCCGTTGAGGGAGCCCATCTGCCAGAAAATGATCGCTTCGCGGTTGGCGGTCGGCGCCAAGTACACCATGAAAGAGATGATGGCGTTGCATACCGCATTGATGGCGATGCCGGTGAGAATCAGGTGCACCACGGCAACCCTTCCGTTGTGGCGCGCAAGCTGATAGATAATGAAGGTAACCAGCAGCGCGGTAAGGAAGGCTGCGGCGGGAACGGTAAAGGTACCGAAGAATTCGATATTAAAGACGATGACTACGGCCGCACCAACGCCCGCACCGGAGGTAACGCCGATAATGGAGGGTTCTGCCAGGGGGTTGGCGAACACCGCCTGCATCAGCGTGCCGGCCACGCCCAAGGCCGCACCCACCACGAGCCCCAAGACCAAACGCGGTAGGCGAATGTCCCACACCACGCTTGCGGTCAAGGAATCCTCCCCGTGGCCAGCTGCCAAAATGGGGAAGAGATCAGACAGCGGTACATAGTATTGCCCCAGCACGACGGAGATGAGCGCCGCGAGCACGGTGAGAATCCCCAGGAGTACGAATACCCAAGTGCGCTGCGTGCGGCGGCGCGCGAAGGTGTCCGTGCCCTTACTCATTGTCCGGGTCATACACAGCCTTTGCTAGCTTCACCAGCGTTTGCCCTGTCATGGGACCAAATGCCAACGACTGGCCGTCCGGGATAGTCACGATGCGCTTCTTCTGGCCGGCGGTGGTCTGAGCAACGCCGGGCCGCTCCAGCAAGCCGTCAATGCCGCCGGTGGATTCCAGGCCATTAGTCATCATGATGATCACCTCTGGATTGATGCGCGCCAGCGCCTCAGCATTAGCAGGTTCTGCATGGGAAAGGTTGTTTTCTGCAGCCAGATCCACGCCGCCGATGCCTTCAATCAGGTCTTGCGCACCGGTACCGTCACCCATGATGAAGAAAACGCCGCCGTTTCCGCGCGCATAGAGAAACGCCACGCGCATCGGATCATCGGGAACCAACTCTTTGATGGCTCCCTTTGCCTCGTCGATTTCCTTGGTAGATCGTTCGGCTAGCTCGCGTGCTTCGTCGGGCAAGCCGAGGGCATCGCCAAGCGTGGTGATGTCCTCGCCCACCGAATCGATGGTGCGCTCAGGTTCCATCACCACGGTGGTGACACCCGCCGCCCGGATTTGATCGATGGCATCGCGCGGGCCAATGGAGTGATCCACAATGACGAGCGTCGGCTGCAGCTCCAGCACCGCCTCCACGTTGATATTGTGGCCGCCTTCGGTCACCACCGGGAGATCCGCCAGGTTGGGCTCGGTAGAAGAAACTGTGCGGCCGACGATATTATCCGCAAGCCCCAAGCCGCTAAGAGTCTTGGTATAGGTGCCATAGATATCCAACGCGAGGATGCGGGAGGCATCGGTGACAGTGACGTCATTACCATCGGCATCGGTAAGCTCCACCGGAAGCGCCGGCTCTGCCTTATCAGTAACCGGCTCGATATCGTCAAAATCCTTGACATCGCTGACACCTTCAAAGGATCTGGGGTCCGAGAGATCGGCGGGATCCGGTAGCTGATCGGTATAGCTTCCCTGCACACCGCACGCGGTAAGGCTGAAGATGCACAGGAATGGCACGAGGAAACGAAGAACGAGTTTCACGGCAATCTTTCTAAGAGTTGTTCATGACAAGCCGACTGGTGGAGCCACCGGCGATGATCAATCCGACGATGAAGAGCAGTAGATAGGTGGTCGGGTTATCTAGGCCCCCGCCGGGAGACGTCGCGGACTTGACCTTGAATTTGTTCGATCCGTCCTCGTATCCCTGCCCCGAGTCACCGGCTAGCGCTGAGTCCCCGGCTGCGGCATGCGCGCCGCCTTTGGAACCAGAGCTGCCCTTTCCGTTTCCGCCCGCGCCTGATCCGTCGGATCCGGAACCTGAGCTAGAACTGCCGCCACCGGATACGGCGCCGCAATCAGCGCTTCCGCCCAAGGTGGCGTGGAAGCTCAGCGGATCCAACTGGGTGCCTGGTTCATAGAACTCAGCGAGTGCCTGGGAACCGGCCTCAGAAAGCGATACCGCAGCTTCACCGGACACTTCGTCCGTGCCGACGTCGAGGGAATTAAAACTCAAGGTGCCAATAACAGTGCGCCCAAAGTCTTTCTTTTTGCCTTCCATATTGGAAGAGCGCACGTCAGCGATAAGCTCGCCAGAATTGCCGTTGAAGGTGATTTCCAGATTGGCGATGTTGAGGTCCAGCTTGCCGTGGTGCCCGGTGAACTGCATGCTTCCGCCATATTGCACGGAGCCCGCGCCATCTTTTACGGCACCGGAGTTACCCGTGAATTGGAAACGTCCATTGTCATAGCCAACACCAGAGAGATCCCATCGGCCTTGGGCAATGGATCCGGTGATATAGGACTGGAAGGATTTCTTTAACCCCCACTGAGCAGTGGCTTGCGTAACCCCAGTGGCCTCACAGACAGCATCGCCCCCGCCAGATGCTTCCGCACCTGAATTACCTGAGCCCGGGGCACCGGAATTCGCAGTTCCAGAGTGCGAAGGACCAGATCCCGCTGCTTTGCCAGTTCCTGAGGCACCGCCGCCTCCGCCCGAACCAGAGTTACTCGGTGATGAATTTCCCGCTGCAGAGTTAGTAGAAGCCGAGTTTCCTCCAGTGGAGTTCGACGTACCCGAAGCAGAACCATCCGAATTCGAGTTCGATCCGCCCCGATCGTTGAAAGACTCCAACTCATCCAGGAACGCCTGGGTATTGCCCATGAACGTAGTAATCCCGTTCATCGTGTCATTGGTTTCAGACAGGATGTCCATGGCTTCCTTGTTAAAGCCCGTGAAGGAACCCGTAATGGACGTCAAGGGACGCTTCTCACCGGAACCGGAGCCAGATCCGGAACCAGATTCGGAACACGAGCCATCAAGCGCAATGCCGCCAGAGGACGGATCTAAGGCTTCACCTGGCTGGTAGAAACCGGTGAAAAACTTGGCCCCGCCAGAGGTCAGAGTGGTAGATCCAGACAAATCAACCTTTCCGGCACCATCTTTGACGGGGTTGGCCAGATTAATGGTGGCGATTACCTCATCATTGCCTTGGATCTTTTTACCGCGGCTGAGTTCTTGGCGGTTCATTTCATAGGAGACGTAGTCCACGGAAATCTGCGCCTGCTTACCAGAGGCCTTGACCTTGAAGTCCGACATTGTCATGTCCAAGACTCCATCGTGGCCGGTAAAGCTCAGCGTTCCATTGAACGGAATCGTGACGTTCCCACCAGACGCATCGGGCTTTCCTGCAGTAAAGACGAACGCACCATCGCCCCGTTCGTCGCCCGTGAAGCCAATGCCGTTGGCACCCCATCCACCGTGGGCGATATTGCCTTTGACGTAGCTGCGGAATGACTGCTTGATGCCCCATTTCCATGTGCAGGATTCATCTGCGTGGGCAACCGGGGCAGAAGACAAAAGTGGGGCGAATGCCGCGACGAGGAAAGCAGCGACGATGATGCCGAACGCCGACTTCCACAGTTTTCCAATCATGTTGAGAACCTTGTTTTCGTGCCTAAAAATGATATAGGCTAAGCTTGCCTAATTGAAGTAAGTGTATCCTGACCTAACTTCTATTGATTGTCAATAAACCACCCCCCTATAAGAAACAAAAATGCACAACGACCCCCGTAAAGACATCTTCAACAGCATCTATCCAGATGTCGATCCCACACAGAACTTCCCACTCACGATCGGTGAACGCTTATCCTTAGCGCTTTCCGTCGGCGTATTTATGTTCGGCGGCGTAAGCGGCAGCCTGCTCATTGCCGGTATTGGCTTGGCCTTTGTGGTCGCCTGTTCCTTGGCACTTGCACGTAAAACGCCGCGCCGCATCCGTGCGGAGGCGCGCAGCCGATTCCCCCGGGAACCGTGGGCCGAACAACCCAGCCTCCTCGTGCCCGCCGTATGGATCGTCATCGCAGTAATCGCTGCCCTGGCGTGGTGGTTCACCCCCGTGAAATACCTCGCGTGGAGCGCGGGCGCCATGGCCGTCATCGCTGCCGTCGTGACGTGGTTCCTCCCCACCCTACAGCGCCGCCGCACGCGGGCTGCGCGCGCAAAGCACGACGCTTAAGCCAACCCAAAGCCCAAAGCCACCCCGTTGGAGAAAACAAAAATAGGCCCCGACCTGCATTAACAGGTCGGGGCCTTGCGCGGTGGCGGCGGGATTTGAACCCGCGGTTGGGGGTTACCCAACAATCGCTTTCGAGGCGATCACCTTCGGCCGCTCGGACACGCCACCGCGTTCCAGATTACGGGAGGACCCCCGATGCAACAAAATCGCCGCGCCAGCATTAAGCCAGCGCAGCGATTTCGCTATGAAGGGACTATAAAATTAGTCCTTCTTCAGGCCACCGATGATGTCGTTGGCCTTGTCCTTGATGCTGTCAGCAGCATCGGACAGCTTGTCCTTAGCCTCGGAGGCGACCTGGTCGGCCTTGCCTTCGTTGGCTACGTCTTCGTTACCGGTTGCCTCGCCGAAAGCTTCCTTTGCCTTGCCTGCGAGGTCGTCCTTCTTGTTTTCCAAATCGCCCATTTTCTCTCTCCTTAAATGAGTCGGATACTGTGTGACTGCAACTATACTCACTTTTCGCGCAGTGTGGTGAAAAATTTTTCCAGCAACGCCACGCAGTCTTTTTCGAGGACGCCACCGCGGACCTGAGGGGTAAAGGGCGCGGTGGGGGCGCGCAGGACATCGATAAGCGAGCCGCACGCACCCGTCTTCGGTTCAAAGGCGCCAAAAACCAGCGAGCTCACCCGGGCGGATTGCAGGGCGCCGGCGCACATGGCGCAGGGCTCTAAGGTGACCACGAGCTCGCAGCCGGTCAGGCGCCAGCCATCGCCGTGGATGCGCACCGCCTGGCGGATGGCCTCGACCTCGGCGTGGGCGGTGGGATCGCGCAATTGCTCGCGGCGGTTGACACCGGTGGCGAGCTCGCGACCGGCGGCATCATAAAGCACCGCCCCAACCGGCACATCCCCGGCGGGGGTCTGGCGCGCCACCGCGAGGGCGCGCTGCATGCGTTTCTGCGCGCGCTGCAGGGGCTTAGGCGTTATCAATGACGTCTTCTAGCTCATCCCCAAAGCCCAGGTCGCCGGCGATGCGCAGGAGCATATCGGAGGGCCAATCGTCCTCATCATCGATGATGTAGCCCACCTGATCTTCGGATAGGCCCAGGTCAGCGAAAATATCGAAGTCGCCCTCACCGTAGGGGTCAGCCTCTTCCGGGTCCACGTCTGGAATCTCGTAGTCATTGAGTTCCATGAAATCCGCGGCAAAGTCATCATCAACGCCATAGGTGGCGTCTGAAATTAGCATT
The DNA here is from genome assembly GCF_040225815.1 of Corynebacterium sp. KPL2895. Classification (NCBI taxonomy): domain Bacteria; kingdom Bacillati; phylum Actinomycetota; class Actinomycetes; order Mycobacteriales; family Corynebacteriaceae; genus Corynebacterium; species Corynebacterium sp. KPL2895. Next base: position 8,148 of record NZ_JBEHFY010000029.1, on the reverse strand, counting down.
TTCACCCCGCCGGGCACGGGCCGCACGGCAATGAAGTAGGCGTCCTCTACGCAGAGAAGGGCGAAAGCTGCGCCTTCAGAGCGCAGGGAGCGCACCGCGGTGATGGAGGTTTGCGGGTCCTCAAAGTCATCATCGAAGCTGCGCACGACCCATTGTCCCTCGTTGCGGGCGACGGTAACCGCGAAAGAGTAATTTTCGTTGCTCATACCTCGTGAGATTAGTCGTGTTGTGCCACAATTGTCACCGTGAGTTCTCAAGATGTTCAACGCCCCATCTGCATTATCGGCCTCGGCCTCATCGGTGGTTCCTTGCTGCGCGATCTCGCGGGCTATAACCACGACGTATTTGGATACAACCACTCGACGTCCGCCGCTCGCACCGCAGTCAAGCAGGGCTTTGACGTCAATGATGACTTGCCGGCGGTGCTTAACCGCGCCGAGGTTGAAGAGGCGCTCATCGTGATAGCCGTTCCCATGACCGCGGTGGGTAGCGTCTTGGATGCTATTCAGGAACACGCCCCTAGCTGCGGCATCACTGACGTGGTCTCCGTAAAGACTCCCGTGCGCCAGCAGGTCTGTGACCGCGGCATGGAGGATCGCTACGTAGGCGGGCACCCGATGGCGGGTACCTCGAAATCGGGATGGGATCACTCCCAGACGGGGCTTTTCCGCCGCGCCGCGTGGGGAATTACCTACGATTACGCCGCTGAGTATGAGGCGCGCGGGGAAAAGATTCCTAAGAAATGGATTGAGACTTTTACGGACGTCGTGCGCATGACCCAGATGGTGCATGCAGAGGCCGTGCCCATCCGTGTGGCCAACCACGATGCGGCGGTCGCTCGCATTTCCCACCTGCCGCATATTTTTGCGGAGACTCTCGCCACGGTGGGCGATAATGGCGGCATTTTGGCGCAGTCTCTAGCCGCCGGTTCCTTCAAGGATGCGACCCGGGTGGCCGGAACCCGCCCGGATCTCGTGCGGCAGATGTGCGAGACCAATGCCCCGGCCCTGGTAGAGGCCTTGGATGAGGCGCTGGAGTTGCTTCACGATGCCCGGGAGAAGCTCGCCGCCCCCGAGCCTTCCATCGCCGAGCTTGCCGATGCCGGCTACCGCGCCCGCACCCGCATCGAAGCCAGGTCGGGCGCGCGCAAGGAATCGGTCTCCCCGGTCAAGATTTCCTCCCGCCCGGTGCTGCGCCTGCACCCCGGTGGCCCGAAGTGGGTGGCGCAGCTGCGCCAGACCGAATCCTTGGGCGGGCGCATCGAGATTTTTTAGCGGCGCGACGTGCGGGCGGCACCGTTGCCAGCACCGGTAGCGAAGGTGCGCGCAGCCGCCGCGGCACCGATAAGGCCAATGGCCGCTACCGTGAAGTAGATCCACGGGCGGTCGCCGCTGGTCTGCGGCGTTGCCTGCGGGGTAGGCGTGGTCTCCGCGGTCAAGATGGCGTCCTTATCCTTGCCGCTGATCACGCCGTCTACCCAGTCCTTAGTGCCGGCGAGCGTGGTGATAGCCGCGCTTGGGGAGGGCAAATCCGGGTCCGCATTGGAAGTACCCGCGGTAGCTAGGCCCGCAAGCTTTCCGCCCACGAAGAACGGTCCGCCGGAATCGCCACCCTGCATGCCGGCATTACCGGTGGAGTGGACATCGAGGATCGGGCTGCTGATCATCGGGGCCATGCCGCCTTGGCCAGGCTGCATTACTTCCCCACCGTTGCCGTCAGGCTTGACAATCTGCGGCTGCTCGGCGCCCGGCTTGGTGGCACCCGGCGAGACCACCTTGGGCTTATCCGATCCCGAACCAGATCCCGGCATCTTGAAGCCGGGCATGGCCTCTTCGGCGGGCACGGATTCGTAGCCTTCAGGGACCTTCATGCCGGCATCCGGCTTGGAGCCGCCCGGCATCTTGAGACCGGGCATGGCTTCCTCAGCTGGCACGGACTCGTAGCCTTCCGGGGCTTCCTTGCCGGCGCCTGGCTTCTGTGCGGCGTCATCGCTTGGCCCGCCGCCCAGGATTTCGGAGACCTTCATCTCTGCCATCGGCAGCTGGCCCTTGCGCGCCATGGAGGAGCTGCTGCTCCAGCCATATAGGGTGCCAAGGTCGCCGGTCTCGGGAATATCGGTGGAGATCTTGGCCGGTTTGATATCGGTTACGGGCTCGGTGAGGTGGAGCAGTCCGGCATCGGAAAGCGGGGATAGCGCCCACGAATCCGCGTCATAGACCTTGTCTCCCAGGCGGGCCTGGGTGCCTTCATTATTGACGGATTGCAGGCAGTGGCGGGCGGTAAGCACCCACTGCTTATCCACCAGCGTGCCGGTGCAGTCGCCGAAGTTGCCTATCCGGCCCATCTTGAGCGCGGCGACGGTCCGGGACTCGGCGTTATCGGGGGCGGGTTCGCCGTGCTCAAGGGCGCTGGCGGGGGCCGCCAACATCCCGATGATGCCGGCGGTGGTCAAAGCGGTAGCAAATTTACGCGACATGTTAGTCCTTCTTTCCAGCAGGAACGGCGAGTTTAACGGCGGAGGAGACGGCCTTTTCGAGGGGGCCTTGGCCCAGGAATTTCCGCCAGATGGTGGCGAGCACGAGGAATAGGCCAATAAATGCCCATGCCCACGCGGTGTTGTGCAGTGAGATGTTGCTTTGCCAGTAATAGGCGGAGAGCACGTGCAAGACATAAACGGTCAGGGACATCGTGCCCATTGCGGCCAAGGGGTAGACGAGCTTGGGTACCGCGCTGCCGATGAGCAGGCACAGGTGCAGCACCACTGCTGCCACTGCAACGGAGAGCAGGATTTCGCCCGCTACGCCGGTGTGGCCGGTAAAGCGCAGCCAGCTGGGAATATCCGGCTCGAAGCGGAAGTAGGTGCCAACCGCGGCAATCACCGCGCTGACTGCGGTAACAATCCACTGCAGCGCCGTGCGGAAGCTACCTGGGCGGATGTAGACCTCAAAGAGCAGCATGCCGGCGATGAAATACGCGATCCATGCCAGCAGCGGATAGACCTGCGGCAGGGTAAACGGCGCGTAGTGCACGGTTGAGGCGATGGCGGCGACGAAGAACAGGGCCAGCTTCCACCACATGTTCAGCGGTGGCACCCAGGAGACCACCATCATGGTGATACCCATAGCAACGAGCACGACCTGAATCTGCCCGCCAACCGGGAGCAGTGCCAGTCCGATAAGCGTAATGATGGCGCCACGGGCAATCAGGCGCAGCAGCGTCTGTACGGAATAGTTCTTGCTAATGAGCATCATCGTCACGCCGGCGACGATGGCAAATAGGGCGGCCGGAAGGCCCGACAATATGACCTTGGTACTCCATACCAACGAGGCCATGTGCAAAATAATCATGCCAATAATGGCAAGTGAACGAGCCAAATCCAGCCCGACGATGCGCGATGATGTACTCACCTAGCACTCTCCTTCACGATGTGATGGGACGCAGCGGTCTCCACCACGGCCCATGTTTTTAACGACTCTCTTTTTCTACAACGGAAGTCTGGGAGGTTGCTGTATCAACACTTTACATGTTCTGTACCTTATAAATGCCGTCATTGGCCCAACCAATCCCGCGGCCCCACTTTCCCGCTAACCGCACACAATTTCACCCAATTTCCCGGCGGCAACACACTCCGGAGGACCCACCGCAGCGCGCATCACCGCCAACTACACGCAATTAATTCACCCCAGAAACCCATACTTACCTGCTATTTTGCTATAGATAATCGATTACCCCCTCCATACCTTTATTCTGATAGTTTCTTTTCTGTCAGGATGCTTCCTGGCACCTATGAAAAGCGCTCAAACTGTCTGGCAAATGATCACGAAGTTCGGTCCCTCTTCATTCCTCCCCCTAAATCAACCGAAAGAGGACACATGCTCAAAACACGCGCTAGAAACCTAGTGTTTGCCGTGGTGGCCTCCGCGCTTGGCGATGGCCTCATCCCCACCGCTTTTGCCATCCAATCGTTCAAGTTGGACTCCAGCGGCAGACTGCTCACCTTTGTCCTCATTGCGCTGTGGTCCGCCAAACTAATTTCATCGCTGGCCCTGGACAAAATACCGACCCCAGCTTTTCCAGCCAGGATCATGGTTCTATCGGTTCTGCGGCCCCTACCTCCGTGTGGAAAAAGGTGCACTGAAACCTCCTCCAGATACCCCTATGCGCCGCTTATACCGGGCACCTCTTAGCCTTATTTTTGGCGGACAGCATTGACGTCATTGCCGTAGTCACCGCACTGAGCGGCGCCTTGACCGCCATCTCAGGAATTACCTGGGATGTCCTGGGGCAGGAACTACATTCATATTCCTTGCCCCAAGATCCGTGCCGCAGCAAAGCAAGGCTTAATTATTGCGGTCCATCAACTCACGCTGACTTCAAGGCGAGCCGGGACCTAGCCCCTGTTTGGTGGGCACCTGATATCCAGCTCAGTGAGGTTGGCAAGATTGGTAATCTACTGCCGAAGCTAATCCCAAATATGCACCACACAAGCCAGGCCATACGGTCACCATTCAGGGCGTTCAGGACTTCGATATGCAGCGTGACAACACTATTTTTGCTGGATCCAAAATTAAACCCTTGCCATCCATTCAGGCGAGCCCCACCTAACCATACGGACGTTCGCACCGCCAGCACCGGATGGAATCAAATTTAGAAACCGGAATTTCAGGCAAAACTATTGACAGCAGGCATAATCGCCCCCTACTGTGTGAGATACGTCGCAGAAAGTGACACACGTCATGTTCCACAGCTTTCGAAAAGAGCTACCTGCCTGCCGTTATGGACATTAAGTTTATTGAACGCATGAAGGGGAACATGTCACTCGTTTCCCAGTTCTACGACGACCCAGCCACCACACTAGGAGAAGCCGGTGTCTCTGGGGAAGTTTATCGGCACTGATTCAAGATTAATGGCATAGTACCTGGAGCACATCATGTTCACCTTACTGCATCAATAAATCTCATTTGACACACCGCAAGTTGCGGCGGGTCAAGAAGTTGACCCGTGAGAATTACCCACTTCGGAAATCCGACGCTGGGTTCATGCTGCGCGCATGAGCTTTCAGTCGCGGTTGTCAAACATTGAGAGACACGATGCAGGATTATACTGATCAAAAATTTTGGACCATCGTACGCAAGAACCATCCTGACTATCTACGGTGGTTCTTCGCTGATACAGCAAGCGCCTTAGGGGCATCACTCGTAGCTATCCCTATTTCACTTGCGAGCTACTACCTCACTGGAAGCCTAAGTCAAGCGGGAGTGATTGGAGCCGCAAGCTCGGCAGGCTCGATGATCATGACGATCCCAGCCGGGATGATCATCGATCGTTTTAACAAGAAGAAGTTACTTCTCTTCTACGGGCTGAGCCAAATTGGTATCTGGTCAACCTTCTCGCTACTGCTTTACTTGGGCAAATTCAATTTCCCACTTTTGTTCTTCTTTAGCCTGTTTGCAGGAATGATTACAGGCACGTTCGGAGGCCTAACCAACGCCATTTTGAGATTCATCATTCCTGAGAATTTGCTTGTTCAAGCGCAAGGCCGTAACCAAACTCGAGACAACATCATCTGGATGCTCGGACTACCTTTAGGAGGCTTTCTCTACGGCCTAGCCCCGGTTATTCCCTTCATTGCACAAACGTTGTGTGGGTTGGGTCCGCTTTATGCTTCAAGAACCATCAGTAAGGACCTGGGGAAGTCAAACAATGAGCAGAAGTATTCGTTTAAAGAGTTCTGGTCCGATAGTAAATATTCTTTGGCTTGGATTTGGAAATATCCGATGCTTCGAACAATCTTCAGCATCGATATCTTCTCCAACTTCGCCAACTTTTTCCTCATCGCGTCCATTGACCTATGGCTGGCATACCTCAAAGTTGATGGTTGGATAATCGGCCTCACCTCAGCCATGTTCGCCCTTGGAATGATTGTTGGAGGGCTTCTTCAAGACCGCCTCATCAAGCATTTGCCAGGAAGAAACATCATCCGAGCAACGATGTTATGGGAACTACTGTGGTACCTGTTACTTCTTGTATTTTCTCAGTATTGGCCACTTATCGCAGTTGCAGCATTTTTCATCGTAGTTCCCTCCATTGCGTGCAACTCGTACTCCGGAGGACTGCTTGCGTTATCAGCGCCTCCCGAAAAAATAGGAAAATGCTCGGCAGGAGCGCGTCTGATGATGGGATTGCTACCAATCATCGCCTCCGCCAGCGCGGGTACATTTCTCGCCGCAATTGGTTTTCAGGCAAGCATGGCACTATGCGCTCTGTGCTCGGTTATCTCCTGTTTGATAGCGACAAGTTCAGTCCTGCGCACACTACCTAAAGCATCCGAGTTCAATTTACTCCCCGTATGCGAGTAGTTCGGGCCTGACCTCCCAGAAAGTGGAGACTCCACGCTACCGGACGCAACCTATTGGGAGAGGAGCTTGAGGTTTGGAAGATAAAGACCGCGAAAACCGGGCCTCCAATTGTCAGATGCGAGGTTTTGGTACCGGTGTTCTGGGGACTCGGTACTGCTGTGTTCTGGGTAGTTGGTACCGGGGCGGGCCCACTACCCCAAATCCACATCCAATAAACAACCGAGCCGAAAAGCCAATAACCGGATTACTCTCGCTTACGGAGCTTATTGGCCCTGCGCCAAACTGCGTAAGTTCCCGCAAGGAAAACAACCGCAAAAACTCCGGCAACTCTAAAATAAAATAAGCCGTTTTCTAGCCTGCGGAAGATGTCTGACGATGAGGTAGAAGCCGTCTCAGCCAAGGTCTTAGCAACATAAATCGCATTCAACCCGCCGATAACATAACCGAGACAGAGCAACAGTGATACACAAATCGCAATCTTTAACAGAACCTCTAAGGATGAATTGCGTGACACTGTTCTCCTTTATATTCTCCCATTACAAATAGACGTGCACACTCAGCATTGCCCTTAACGTCAAAATTTTGAAATCCGTCATCGTGCGCATGACCGAAGGAACAATCATTGTGAGTTTTACCTTTGCGCGTCACATGGATCCCGTTTTCGTCTCTGTTTTGGTAGTCAACTCGCCAGTTGCACATCGTTCCGTTAGTAAACGTTGCCGACGCACTTTCGCTCTCTATGTGACCACCTTTCCCCTTAATCGAATGTTCAAGACTCACTACAGGAACCTCAAAATTATGACCATTAAACGTAAATCCAAAACCATTGATTGTAGTCGCGCCGAATGCTGATCTGTCTTCGACGCCCGGAACTGGGTCGCTACCTTCGGGAAGGTAATTATAGGCCGTTGGGTCTGTATTTTGGTAGTTTCCACCAAAGATAGTTTTCGGCCCCTCTTGCACCCCCTGTGATGTTTCCGCTTGAGCCATTCCGGACAAGGCAGGAAGTAGCAGCAGAGAAGACAAAAGAGAAGCGGAAGCTTTTAATGTTTTGTTCATAACTTTCCTTTCCGTACGCGACGACTTATTTAAAGTAACATAAATTGACACTCTTAGTAATGATTGTCATTATCCTGATTCCGGGATCCATTGCTGGTGTTAGCAGTTCGGGCCCAACCCCAGATGATGGACACGTCGACCTAAACGACAGGATGTGTTGGTGAAGTTATATGTTTAGCCCGTCTGGCCTGCTGGTATTAGGACTATTTCACTTATCCGGAGGAATAACGCAGCCTCGGACCTGAAATACCGCCGGGGGCGTGCTGATGTGCTAGGCGCCTAGGTTCACGATAAATGGATGAGTAAGAATCATCCTCGATGCCCCGTCTGTAGCAGGGCGTGCACCAAAATACGGGACTACAAGCACCAATCCGCCAGCGATGGCGATGGAACGCCTGTAAAGCCACTGCCACTCGCGCTAGAGGCCGACCCAGGAAAGTGGACGAATCAGGGCGCAGACCCACGAGCCAAAGCACACACCCTAGCCAACCAAGAAACACAAGCCACCATCGGCCGTGAATACGGCCGACCAGCAACTTTCGACAGTACCTACAACCACTCTATGGGAATACACAAAGGCCACATGCCCTAAACCACGCAGTCCACCAACACAAAATGTCGTTTACCCCGACACGCCGGAAAACAACACATTTGGGGATGCGGACATTTTTTAGGACTATTCAGAGTAGCAGTTTGCGTCGGCGTTGATTGATGCTTAATCCGCCGAACT
>NZ_JBEHFY010000028.1:0-28646 GCF_040225815.1 Corynebacterium sp. KPL2895 | reverse complement strand
TCAAAATGGTAATAAGAAGGCCGCTGCTTAACCCCTAAGCAGCTTAACTACGTGTCCACGATTTGCGGGCAACCCTAAGAGCCGACCAATAAGGCCAAGATTGATGCGATTGAAAAGAAGCTGCTTGCTAAACACTGAAATGGATGCCCATCTGGGAAGTAAGCGTACCGCCCTGTTCCCTAGGCCTGGTCATTTCCAACGATCCGTAGCCAGAGTTGATGGTCTTGGTATAAAACCCATTACGGTGATTGCCGCCGTGAGCTAGTTCACCTTTAGGCTTTCGTCTTCCGGCCGGCATGGCCGTAGCCCAAATGCGCATGACTTTCCGCCTGCAGAGCATCGATGGAAGTCGACAGCTCGCCGATCAAACTCGCGAGAGCAGGATTTTACATCAGTTTCTCGCTGATCTCATTGCCCCCATTACGTTGTTAGCAGTTCCGCTTGAAGGAGCCCAGGATTCGTAACTCTGCCCCTGTGCAGAGGCAGGTTATGTTTGTCTGCGTTCCTTTTGCTTTTCTTTTTGAGGAGCAGTGGAACTAGTCGCTGGCTTCGGTATGGCTTATTTTCGTCCCTGTCTGACAATGATCCGGGGGGTGATGCCGCCGAAGGCAGTGACACACTCCAAACTGCTAATAGGAACCTGACCCACATCAAGTGTGTGAGATCTCAAAGTAATGTGGATGCCAGCATGAAGTATGTCCGACCACCAGCGATGAAAGAAGTCCCATACTCATTAAACTCGCTAGGAGGTCTGACATGGTCTACGACTATGTCATCGGAATGGATGTTGGAAAATACTTCCACCACGCTTGCGTCTTAGATAGCCACGGCGCCCAGGTTCTATCCAAACGAATCAATCAAAACGAGCAGGCTTTACACGCGCTCTTTTCGAATTTCTACTCTGGTAACAACAAGGTCCTTGTCGTTGTTGACCAGCCAAATAACATTGGCCGACTTACTGTCGCGGTAGCCCAAGACCTTGGAATTGATATGCGCTATCTTCCCGGCTTGGCAATGCGTCAGCTCTCACACATCCATGCCGGAAACGCCAAAACGGACATCCGAGATGCCTACATCATCGCCCACGCTGCAAAGAACCTTCCAGAATCCCTTCGCAGTGTCGACCGCATCGAAGAAGCCTTCCGCCAGTTGAAAGTCCTCAACGGCATCGACGAAGACTTAGCACGCTCCTACACCAGACTCATCAACCAGATTCGAAGCGCACTTGTTGGTTGCTACCCGCAATTCGAACAGGCCATTCGCGGCCAAATAATCCACCGCAAATGGGTCCTGCACCTACTTGCACGCTACGGCGGGCCCACCAAGATAAAACGCTTAGGCAAGGCCAAGGCAGCTGCCTTTGCTCGACGCTATAAGGCACGCAATCCCGAGCCAGTTATCGATGCGATATTCGCTGCCATTGCTGAGCAAACAGTCACCATTGCCGGTGCACACTATGCAGAAATGGGCGTAGCAATGTCAGCAAAGGACGCACTTTTAAAGCTCGAGCACCGCAAACAAATCGACAAGGAAGTCATCGAGCTCATCAACGACATCCCCCACACTCAAATCCTGCTATCCATGCCGGGAATCGGGCCGAAGACGGCTGCCCAAATTCTCATGACCGCGGGCGATATGTCCGACTTTCCGTCAGCTGGGCACCTAGCCTCTTACGCTGGCTTATCGCCCCGAACGAATCAGTCCGGAACCTCGATCATGTCGAACTCACTGAATAGAGCCGGCAACAAAAAACTAAAGAACGCCCTATGGCAATCATCTTTTGCATCCAACAGATTCCACGAGCGTTCACGCCAATTCTATGAACGAAAGCGCAATGAAGGCAAAAGACACAACGCCGCAGTCGTAGCACTCGCCCGCAGACGACTCAACGTCCTCTACGCCATGATGCGCAACCACGAGTATTACCACGACCCCGCCCCAGCAAAGGAAACCGCAGCAGCCTAACCCCTAACAACGAAACAAGCCGACTGGGAAAAATCCCAGTCGGCTACCAGTCGCGCGCAAAACAACACACCTAAAAATCCCGAGTTAGAGATCTGCCCCCGTCCACCCCACCCGCGAGATTGACAAACTACATAGGAACACCCCCTATTGGGGTATCCTTTCTTCTATTATTATTCTCGAGTTGCGAGTAGTCCGGAGCCCCTTACAATTATGGGTGTTCCAGTTTAAATCTGCTGGATAAACACCTAATGTAACTACCTCGAAAGGACTAGTCCATGGAAGATATCCTGGTAAACGGCATCCTAGCTTCTCTGAGTACTGCTCGCGATCTCGGCCTCGAAGTACTCGAAAATGGATCCGCCCTGTTTGACGCTGCCGCAACTTCTTCTAAGGGCTCTTCCCAGAAACTGGAAGGGTCCTCTGAAGCAGGCAAGCACTTTTACCACATCATTGACGCAATCGGATAAATTGTAATCCTACGAAGTCCGACCCCTGTGCCTACGCGGGGAGTCGGACTTTTTCTATACCGTTTCCGTTTCCCCAACAAACCTTGCGCGAAACGTAGGGCTCGCCCTCCGGAAAGTGGACACGCTAGGGGTTGGGCACATTTGTAGAAAGAGAAACGATGGAGCTTTAAAACGTAGTAAATCCGCTTTGTCATCAGTCGCGACATGCTTAGCAAGCCAGTCACAGCTGAGCCTTTTGGCCTACGCCTCGCCTCAGCGCCGTAGAGGCCAAGTACTATATCTCCGAGCCGCCAACAGCGCCCATTAAAGCGAAACCAAGTCTAAGTCGCTTCAGTTAATTCTCTTTACTGAAAATGAATAGAAAGATAATAGTCAGCACTGCAAATACAATAATAATTCCGTGTCACCATTTAACAAACACGGAAATTACCATTTAGAGGGCCACAATTGTAGCTAGAATCTTATTCCACATAACTGCTCGCCAAATCGTTTTTGATTCAGTACCGAAATGGGATTTACATCAGTTACCCCCTAAGTGTGCATCACAATCGATGTGGCGGGAGTCTTGTACGGTAGTGGGTTACCGACTTACTGACGAAAATTTTACTGCATCCTAATTCTCTTTGAAGTGGCGGCACGGGTGAGAAAAGCGGAGCCTAATTCAAGTTTGGTGGATACCATATACCTAGCTTGGCCAAGACTATGCATCACATCAAACATGCCACGACTGACCTTTAGACCATCACAATTCCTTTCCTCCTAGCCGGACAAGTTTACGGTATGGCCTGAATAGCGCATTAGCTCCCACAGCGTCGAATTACACCCACTGCTGGAGCCTTTGTCATAGCCTCAATCGAGACGTCCGAAAAATTGATCCATCATTCTGATAATCATCAACCAACCGGTGCCGATGACGGTGTAAATGACGATGTTGACGATGAAAGCGATAAACTCCACCAGGAACTACTCCACGGTCTGACAAAACCTGAGCTGTAGATATCGTCGGCGGAACCGGCGGCGTAGTGGCTTTGACCACCCCGATCAGGTTGTTAACAGCGCGCTATTTACTAGCTATCCGCACCGCACGATGGGCTGTGGATCGTAGACCGTGGTCTTGGTCTCGCGGGAAAGCTCGTTGCCGCTGAGATCCTTGATGATGCGGGTATCGGACGTCGTAAAGCCCGGGGCGCCAGATGATGGTGAGCAATTGCTGCCCGGCACGGACATTGGCTGTGGTTCGGTCTTGGCCCAGCGGCCGTTATTGATGGATTCCACCTCTACCGTCTTGGTGCCCTTCAAGCGGACGGTGATATTGCCGCCGCCAAAACTGGTCTCGATCTGCACTGGGGTATTGAAGGTATTGGTAAATTGCAGGTCAATGGCACCCTCGTACACGGTGGCTTCGCGGCCGGCCGGGTAGCGGGAAATGTAGTACGAGTGCGGAGTGTGCGCAGTATCTTGCATGCCGGCGAAGTAGGCGGCGTTATACAGGGTGGTGGCGAACTGGGAGATGCCACCGCCCACGGCGGTACCAGAGTGGCCGTTGATGATGATGCCGGATTCCACATAGCCCTGCGCGGTGCCGCGGGGGCCGGTGTAGCCGTTGAGGGAGAAGGTCTCACCGGGGTTGACAACGGCGCCGTTGACCTCTTGGGCAACGAGCTGGATATTGCGTCCAGAGGCGGAGGAAAAGCCGCCGGTAGAAAACTCGCCCACGGTATCGTTAAACGTCGCGTTTTCGGCGTCCTCGGTGGTGAAATCGGCCGGGTCAGGCTTGTAGGTTGCGTCCCACTCGCGGTCATCGCCAGTCACGCGCTTATCAAAGCCCTCCATGGTGGGCTTCCAGTCAATGATCTCACCGTCCTGGGAGGGGGTGACCTGCCGGGAGCCACCGGCGAAATTCACCTTGGCGTTCACGCCAGGCACGTCGGCGCCATCGCTGCGCTCTTGCAGCAATTGCTGCGCGCGGTTGCTATCCACCACCAGGTGCAGCTGGCCGTCCTTTTTCTCAATGCTGGTGAACTGGGAGATCTCCGGTTTATTCAGCGTGGCGGTGACGTTATTTTTGGCCTTCAAGGTCAACGGGTTATCCAGGGCCTTGGCGGCATCGCCGGTGCGCATCTTTTCAATGGCTTCATCATTAATGGCCGGCTCGATTTCTTCCGGCTCCACCTGCACGCCATCTTTGTCCAGCCAATTCGCTGCCACGGCATCGTGCAATTCGGTGCCGTCTACGGTCTGGCCCAACGTGGGATCGGTGACCTTGAGCTCGCCATTATTAAGCTCGAGCATGCCGTCGACCGGTTCGGTAGAAAGCTCGTCTTTGACGCGGTCGAGGGTGGGCTGCAGCTTGCTATCGTCCACATCGGTTTCTACCGGGATATCTTCGGTGGAGCGAAAGAAACTAACCAGCCGGGTAATCGGATTGAGCGAAGGCTCCTCGATGCCATCGACGGCGGCCTGGTTATCCAGCGCTAGGCCGGATTCGGCAGGGGTAAATTCAGACTGCAGATCGCCCGCGCTCACGGTCACGGGCTGGGTCTCAACACCATTGAGCTCGTCCTCGAGCTTGGCCACGGCGGCGGTGCGCTCCATGGCGGAGATATCCACGCCGCCGACGGAGACGCTGCGCGGGATCTTGTCCTGGTTTGCTATGACATCCCAGGCATAAGCGATGCCCGCAATGAGGACGAAGCCAACGATCACGCCAAGCGTGATGAGCCAGCCCTTTGCACCGTTTTTTCCTTCTGCCTTCTTCACGCCTTAAAGGTTAACGGGTATAGGGGCGTTTTTCCTAGTCGCTGTCCCCATCGTGTACATGGCGGGCGGCATCGCCGAGGCGCTCAGGGGCCAACCTGCCCTCATCCACGGCGCCCACGACGGCATCGATCACCGCATTGATATCTTCCTCTGTGGACCACAGGGGCATGTCGGCACCGGCGGCGAGGGAGGTAATGACGGCATCGGCAAGCGGAAGCGAATCCGAAATGGCCGCCATGCCGCCAATATCATCGGTATAGATGGTGCCGTCATACTGCAAGGCCTCGCGGGCAAGGCCGTAGGCCTCCGGCAGGATGGAGGCTGGGGTCTGGCCATCGCCCAGGCCCGGCACCGCGAGGTGGCCCACCATTAGCGCCGCATTCGGGGCTGCGGGAATGGCATTCCGGAAGGGAATGAACTCGTGGTTCTCAAGCTCTTCGAGCGGCGGGGTAATGGCCTCCGCCAGGTGGGTATCGCCCGAGGCGCGGCCGTGGCCCGGGAAGTGCTTGAATACGGCCTTGACCCCGGCGGCATCCAGCCCGCGGGCGAAGGCTGCGCCATATTCGCCGGCCTGGGCAGGGTCGGTAGAAAAGGCGCGGTCGCCCACGACTTCGAGGCCATCACCATCGACATCGAGCACCGGCGCAAAGTCCACGTTGATGCCGTAGTCCATGAGCCGCTTGCCGATGTCCCCCGCCAGCTGTTCCACCTGCTCCGGCGAGTTTTCCGCCGCCATCTGCTGTGCGGAGGGGTATTCGCCCAGGATTTCAGAAAAACGCTGCACGCGCCCGCCCTCAAAGTCGATGGCAACCTCAAAATCGCGGCCTAGTTCCGCGCGCAGGGCGTTAATATTGCGGCCCTCTTCTTCCAGCAATCCAGGATCCGCCCAGCTCGGGATGAAGATGCCTCCCACGCCGGCCTCCAGCTTGGCCTTGGCGTCCTCGTAGCTGGTTGCCGGCGGCATGAGCACCGAGGCGGCGGTGGCGCGAATATCTTCCGGCGTCGGCGCTGGCGCCGGGGCTGGGGCGGCCTCCGTGGCGGACGCGGCGCTACCCGGCGATGAGGGCGCGGGGGCCGCAGACTCGCGCGCCTTGTCCTCGTCCGAGGCGGAATTAGAGCAGGCGCTCAGCACCGCCACGAGGCCCAAACTGGCAATGATGCGGGAATATGTCATGCCTTCCAGTGTGCAGGATTCCTCGCGAACTGTCCCAAGCGGTGGGTAGACTAGTGACATGAGTAACGGCAAAACAATGTTAATTGCCTATGATGGCACCGAACGCGCCGACCGCGCCTTGGAGTACGCCGCCCAGCTTTTGCGCCCCTCCACGGTGGAAATCCTCACCGCGTGGGAGCCGGTAGCCCGCCAAACCGCGCGCGCCGTGAGCCGCACGGGCATGCACCAATCCACCGTGTCCCCCGATAGCGTGGAAGACGATCCCGCCTACGAAGAGGCGCTGAAGATCTGCCGCCAGGGCACCCAGTTGGCCGAAAACCTAGGCCTAGCCGGCCGCGCCCACCTCGTGGAATCCGCCACCACCATCTCTTCGGCCATCGTGGATGCAGCACACGAGCTCGACGTGGATGTCATCGTGACCGGCACCCGCGCGCTCACCGGCTTTCGCGCTTGGTGGACCAACTCCACGGCGGACCAGATCGTGCGCAATGCGGGCCTGCCCGTCTTTATCGTCCCGCAAGAAAACGACGAAGACGCGGATGACGACGATCCGGAATACTTCTAAGTAACTGCTAATATCTTTAGCCATGGCTCTGGAATCCGATTCTTTAAACAAGCGCACCCTCGGCCCCGCCGTGGGTAGCGCTGTTGTGGGCATCGCCCTGGGCATTATCACCATCATCGGCATCGCCCAGTTCTCCGGCAGCGATACCGTGCCCGAAGGCAATGCTGTCTCCGCCGATGATGCGGTGCTGGGCGGGCCTGAATACGGTTCCCGCAATTAGATGGGCGCACCGGCGTGCATGACCGGACCGATCAGCTCCCCCGCGGCCCCCACAGCGGTTCCTATTTACACCGCTACCGCGCACTAGCCCGCGCCCTGCGCCACCGCTGCGCGCGCCTTGCCCGGCCCTACCCGCTCGGCATTATTGCCTTGGGCCTTATCCTCGCGGTACAGCCGTGGGGGCTGACCGCCGCCGATACCAAACACGATCTCGCCGCCAACCCGCGGCACTTCCTGCGCGGCGCGCTTGATGCCTATACCGATATCTTTACCCTGGGGCAGCTGCAGAACCAGGCCTACGGTTACCTCTTCCCGCAGGGCCCCTTTTTTGTTTTAACCGAGCCCTTGCCGGATTGGATAGCTCAACGCCTGTGGTGGCTGTTGGTCTTAAGCGTGGGCTTTATCGGCTTTTACAAGCTAGCTACCCGGATTGGCCTGCGCGGCCGCTGGGTCTGGGTGGCGGCGATGCTCTATGCGCTCTCCCCGCGCTCGCTATCCACCCTGACGGCCATCTCTTCTGAAACCTGGCCGGTCATGCTAGCCCCGTGGGTCATCCTGCCCTTCCTGCGGGAAAAACTCACCTGGCGCGATGCTGCCGCCGCCACGATTCCCGTGGCGCTGATGGGCGCAGTCAACGCCACCGCCACGCTCGCGGCGTGCACCCCGGCGCTTGTCATCGTGGTCTATCGCCGCGCCTTCAAGCCCGGCGCGGCCTGGCTGCTTGGCTGCCTGTGCGTATCCGCGTGGTGGATTGGCCCGCTTATAATCTTGGGCCGCTACGCCCCACCGTTTACGGAATTTATCGAATCTTCCCGCGTGACCACCCGGTGGCTGAACCTGCCGGAGATCCTGCGCGGGACGACGAGCTGGTCGCCCTTTGCGGATGCCGAGCGCATCGCCGGCAACGAGCTCGCGACCTCTGCCTTCTTTGTCCTTATCACCATGGCCGTGGCCACGATTGGCATGTATGGCTTGTGCCGGCTGCCCCGCGTGTGGTCCATCATGCTGATTACCGGCGTGGCGATTTTGGGCTGCCAGGCGGCGTGGTACCTCGACGCGCTCGATGGGGTGCTAGCCCCCCTGCGCAACCTGCACAAATTCGATCCGCTGGTGCGCATCCCGTTGCTGTTGGGCTTTGCCCGCGCCTGCCAGCGCCTGCCGCTGCCCACAGGCCTGCGGCCCACCAAGAAGCAGACGGTAGGCGCGCTGGTGCTGCTCGTCTGCATCAGCGCGCTCTCCCCGGCGTGGTCGCAGCGGCTGCTGCCCCTAGGCGCCTACGACGAGGTGCCGGACTATTGGCATGAGGCCACGGATTACATCAACGAGCACGCTGAAAATACCCGCACTTTGATCTATCCCGAGGCCTCCTTCGCCCGCCAAGAGTGGGGCTGGACCCGCGATGAGCCGGCGCAGCCGCTTCTTGATGTCCCTTGGGCCGTCCGCGATGCCATTCCCCTCGTGCCGCCGGAGGCCATCCGTGGCCTCGACGGGGTGATGGCAGTACTAGACGAGGACCCGGCCAGCGGCGTGCGCGCCTTGCAGCGCCTGGGCATCGGCGCGGTGATGGTGCGCCACGATCTTTTTGCCGCCGATAATGACACCTTGAGCAGCAAATTTGGCGGTGAAGTGCATACTTTTGGCGAGGTCGATGTGATCCTGCTCGAGCAGCATTCCATGGCTTTGACCTCAGACGATCCCGTCCGCGTGGCCGGTGGCGGCGAGGCGCTGGCCTTCCTCGATGCCCACGATGGCCCCGCCGCCCGCGAGCTGGTGGAAGGGGACGCCGATATCGTCACCGATACTCCCACGCTGGTAGATCGCAATTACGGCACTCTCCACGGAGCCGCCTCGGCGCCACTGTCCACAGACGATCCCAGCCACGTTTATAACCGCCTGCGCGATTATCCCTCCGCCGGCCCACTGACCACGGTGGAGACCCACGGCGGTGATGTCGAAGTCTCTTCTTCTGCCGCCGATGCCACCGCCTTTGGCGGCGCCCAGCCGGAAAAGTCCGCCACCGCCGCCGTCGATGGGGAAAATTCCACCGCCTGGTGGCCCGCACCCGGCGATGATGAGGGCTGGATCGAGCTGCGCGGTGGCTTTAACCAACCGCGCCTAAAACTCATGGCCACCAGCTCCACCACGGTGACGGTGCGCTCGGGCGGCGCGGCAGTAGAGGTGGATCTGCAAGCCTTTCGCTACAAGACGGTGCGCGTGCCCGGCGGTGATTCCCAGGCCATCCGCGTGGAATTATCCCACCGCACCGGCATCTCGGAACTGGAGGTGGAAGGCCACCCCATCGAGCGCGTGGTGACCGTACCGGATACCTCACCGAATGTGCACCAATTCTTCTTCCAGCAGATGGTGCACGATACCGGCGTGCTCATTCGCGATGTCACCGTGCCGCGCCGCATGGAAGTCACGGTGGATTCCACCAAGCCGTTGCTTATCGATTCCCACCGGTATTCCCCCGGCAGCACCCTGACCCTTGAGCCCGGCGTCCACCGCGTGCGCACCACCGGCGCGTGGGTAGCCATGACGGAAAAGGGCTGGTCCCCGCCGAGCGATTATCGCCTCACCGATTTTTCCATCGATTCTGCAGAGGATGAACGCCTGCTCATTACCGGGCGCGCCTTTAATAAGGGCCTGCGCGGTTTTATAGGCGATACCGAGCTCACCCCGTACGAGATCGATGCCGCTACCCAGGCGTTTATCGTCCCTGCGGGCACGCATGGGGAATTCCGCATGACCTTTAAGGCGCAGCCTGCCTACCGCGCCGCCCTGCTCTTTGGCGGCGCGCTCGGCCTGGCCACGCTGGGTTTCTGCCTGCTTTTCGCCGCGCGCCGTAGCCCGCAGCCCACCTGGCACCCGCATCCTGGTGGCATGGCCTCTGCGATGTACTCGCTGGCCTGCCTGGCACTGGTGGGGTGGCCGGCGGCGCTTGCGGGCATGGCCGCCTGGCTCATCGTGCGCTGGACCACCATTCCGCGGGCTTATTTGGCCAGCGGCGTGGTAGCCGCGGCCGGGGCCATCCTCGCCCGTGCCCCGTGGACCTCCGGGGCCTATGCAGGCGATTCCGTGCTGCTTATGTGCTTATGTGCCGCGGGCCTGGCCTGCCTTTTCGCTGCCGACGGCCCCGGCCCCGGACCCGGCCCCGGCCGCGGCCCATCAGAAGATCGCGGCCCGGGCGCTCGATAAGCGTGTAACTCGCCGCAGAAACCACAACGGTGCCCACCACCGTGACGGCAAGGATCACCCAAAAATCCAGCGGTTTCCCGCTAAACAACGCCACCCCGGTCAGCGGGAAGGCCACGGCGAGCACCGCCACGTGCCACAGGAAAATGGAATAGGACCACGCGCCCAGCGCCTGCATGAGCGGCGAGGTAAGCCACGAGGTTCCACGTGGAACCAGGGCCACCGGCACCGCCACACACGCAGCAAATACCGCCCCGGCGATGATGCGGCGGGCAAATTCCGCCGGCTCCGGATGCACCAGCCCGGCCGGCCCAAACCAGTCCCGGCTCGCCACCCACAGCACGAGCCCCGCCAGCACAACCCAGGCCCAACGCACCTGCAGAATGCGCGCCGTGCGCTTGCCGATGCCCCTTTCTTCCACCTCCGCCGCCAGCATGCCCACCGCGAACCAGGAGGCATAGGCCGGTGGCCAGATTTGCGAGTTAACCTGGTCCTCGGAATAGTCCGCGACAAAGGGGATAAATCCCCAGCCCCAGCTCAGTACCGCGGCACCGGCGATAACGGCCATGCGCCAGCGCTGCGGCAGGCCGCCAATGGCCCACACGAGGAGCGGTAGTACCAGGTAAAAGAAAAACTCCACGCACAGCGACCACAGGTGGGTAAGGCCCGGGGCAAGGCCATCGACCACATAGATCTGCGTGGAGGTCAGGTTGGCGAGGATCTGGGTGGGGGTGATGGAGTGGGCATCGGGAAGCAGCAGCACAACCGCTACCACGCAGGCATAATAGGCCGGTGCCAAGCGCGCGATACGGGAGTGGGCATAGCCGCGCACCGTGTGCAGCCCGCGCCGGCGCCACAGGAGGAAGGCGCTGAGGGCGAAGAATACGGCGACGAAGAAATCGAAGCGCCCGGCAAATCCCCACCCGGTGCCGGTTTGGAAGGATACGTGGGTGACAATGATCCCTAATGCGGCAACCGCGCGTAGGCCGTCTAGCTCCGGCAGGTGCTGGGGTAGTCTTTTCACAGATGCCTGCGTGCGCACGCTTGCTCCTTTACCCCGGAAACCTGAAACTGATTGGATATAGTACTGCAATGAGCCGCTACCTTTGGCCACGCTCGCCACGGGCGTGGGTTGTCATTGCCGCAATCATTTTCCTCCTCATTGGTACCCTCGCCCCGACCCTCTACAATAACCGGACCCGCCCGCTGGGCTTGGATAAAGATTTTTCCACCTCGAGCGGGCCCACCGACGCGGTGTGGATGGACGTGCGCGCCCTCATGGCCGGTGAAGCTCCCTCAGATACCACATCCAGCGATGACCCGCGCTGCGCCGACAAATCCGCCCCGATGTGGTGCTACCAGCACCACGGGCCGCTGACCTTGGAGCGCACCATTGCCACCGGCGAGGTAGACGATGATGACACCATCGCCACCACCGATTCCGTAACCAGCCTGCTTGCCGGAAAAGACGGGGACTCCCAAGAGGAAATCGCCTCCGTTGATCAACACTCTGTGCTCAACCGCGAATCCACGTTCCCGGTAGCGGATCCGGTCAATAAATGGGCCCTCGCCCTGCCCGAGTTCAACACCGATCTGACCCGGGAGGACTTCGAACGAGACGGCCTGACCTATTTCTTCCCCTCCGGTACCGAGCAGCGCTCCTACGCATTTTTTGATTTCCTGGCCCAGGAATCCACGCCGATGGACTTTACCGGCGACTCAAAAATGGATGGCATCCCCATCTATTCCTATCACCAGGACTTACAGCCGCTGCCGCTGAAAAACACCTTTAGCAATATCAGCGCAGATTTGGGCAGCACCACTAAAACGGACGAGCTGAAATCCGGCGATTTCCAGTTAACGGGTCCTGCAAGCCGTTTTTATGACCGCCACTCGCGCGAGCTTTTGGATCTAGATGCCGATGCCACCGTTATTGTCGAGCCCTTTTATACCGTGGGCCGCGATATTTCGGTCGAGCCCACCACCGGCACCATCGTGGATGTCCGGGAAAACGTCAAGGTCTTTTTCGCCACCGATATCCAGCAGGCGGGAACCCTCATCGCAGAGGATGACACCGCAGATCGCTCCGTGCTGGCAGCAGATTTCCGGTGGTCAGAGGATACCCGCGCGGAGCGCCTCGCTGAGGTCCGCCCGGTAATCTACGCCATCCGGGGGCTTATGGCCGTTGGCTGGCTGGGCAAGGCCATCGGTGTTTCCCTGCTCATTTTCGCCGCCTACCAGTACATGCGCCGCCACCGTGACGCCCATGATGCCGCACACGCCTAGGCGCATCCTCCTCGGGCTGTGGGGAATTATCCTCGTGTCCGCGGTGTGCTGGCCCTTCGCGCTGCCCGGCGAATTCCTCTGGCGCGATATGGTGCTCTTAAACGATCCTGGGCTTACGCCATCCACGCTGGGAGCGGGAAGCCTGCCAGCCCGCAACGCACCCCAAGATGGGTTTTTGGCCTTACTCGGCGGCGCGTGGGCCGCCCGGGTACTCATCTTTGCCGCCGCCGGGGCCTCCGCGCTCACCGCCGCGCTGTGGTCCCGCACCACGGTAGCCGCGCTGGCCGCGATGACCATCGCGGTGGCCAATCCCTTTGTCATCGAACGTCTCCTCCAAGGCCAATGGTCCCTGGCCATCGCCGCTTGGCTGCTCCCGGTTATCGCCTGGGCGGGGCGCCGCCACAGCTGGCTGGCCTGGCTGGCCATGTGGGGCGCATCGCTTACCCCTACCGGTGGACTGTTCGCGGTGGTCACGGCCCTTTTTACCTGCCGGAAGCGAGTGGCCTTGGCGGGCTGCCTCTTGTGGCTGCCGTGGCTGGTTCCAGGCCTTTTCCAACCCGGCGTGCCTGGCGATGCCGCAGCCGCCGTCGCGGCCTTTTCCCCGCGGGCCGAAGAACACGTGGGCACGGTGGGCGCGCTGTTGCGACTCGGCGGAATCTGGAATGGTGAGGCCGCCCTGGGCTTGGCAGTGTTCGGCCTCTTCGTGGCAGTTCTCGCGCTGGCGGGCGCGCACCGCGTCCCGGCGCGCTTGACCGTCCTGGCTGCGCTGGGACTCGGCGGGGCGCTGGCGTGTTGGCTCTTGCCCGGCATGCTGGAATGGGCCATCGATAACGTTCCGGGGGCGGGTCTTTTCCGCGATAGCCACAAACTCACGATGCTCGCGCTGCCGCTATACGTCGCCTCCATCGGCGCGCTGCCGCAGATTCCGGCCGTGCTGGCGCTAGTGGCTGCCACCATCCAGGTCCTCCCCGCCCCGTCCCGCCTTGCCGTGCTTTCTCCCCGCGATACCGGGGTGGATGAGCAGTTGGTGCGCGATATCGACGGACGCCTGGCATTTTTCCCCGAACGGCCCAATTTGGTGGAGGTTCCTTCGGGGGATGGCGGCGCGCTTGGGGAAGCTACCCTGGGAGTCGCGGTCGATCCCTATTCCAAGGCCGTGCCCATGGTGGAATCTGGCGAGCTTAGCGTGGACGGTGAAGTCATCGATCAGGCCTCGCCGCAGTACCGCGCGGCGCTGCGCGCCTGGCAGGACCGCGATATGGCGGGCCTTACGGAACTTGGAGTGGGCGTCGTGGTGGTTGATGGTGCCATCGCCGCAGAGACCAACGCCCCGCGCCCCGCGCTACCGTGGGCGCTTACCGCCCTGTGGATGGCTACCCCGCTACTAAGCCTTGGAGCAATTGTGCAAAGGCAGCGCCGGTCTTCTCCCATGAAAAGCGCGCGGCAAACTCCCGGGCATTAGACCCTAGGCGCCGTCGCAACGCCGCGTTATCCAGTAACTCTTGGGTGGCTGCCACGAAGTCACCTTCTTTTTCTACAAGGATTCCGGTCTCGCCATCGATTACGCTATCGCGCAGGCCAAATGCATAACCTACTGTGGGCACTCCATGTTGGGCGGCCTCCATGACGGCAAGGCCCCAGCCTTCTTTGTGGGAGGGCATGAGGTGGGCATCGGCACGCGCGAGCAAGGCGTGCTTATAGTCTTCCGTAACCTGGCCGCGAAAGCGCACGCGTTCTGTCACACCGAGCGTTTCGGCATAATCGCGCAGGTTCGATTCCCACCAGCCCGAGCCAATCACGTCCAATACCGCCCCCGGCGTGCGCGCCACCGTATCCATAGCGTGCTCGATCTGCTTGTGCGGGACTAGCCGCGAGAGGGTCACCAGGTGCTTATCCGCCTCGCGCTCGAGGGAAGGCACGTGCGCCGGAATGGGGTCCAAACCGTTGGCGATGATCCGCGCACCCTCAATGCCGAGCGCCTCCAGATCCTCGCGCGAGGCCTGCGAGACCGTGACGTAGGTCGAATCCCGATATACCCGCGGTGCCACGCGCGATTCCAAGAACCAGCCCAACCGCCCGAGCACCGGACCGGCCACGGGCCATTGCTCGCGGTGGCAATGGTGGGTAAGTAGCACCGTCGGCGCGCCGGAAATCAGCCGCGCGAAGAAGGGAATGCCGTTTTGGGTATCGATGACCACGTCAATGCCGCGCAGATCCCCCAGGCCCATTCTCCCGGCAGCAATGGCCATCCACGCGCGCGGGTACACGCCAAACTTGGCACCGCCGCGGCTATAGCGCACGCCATCGCGGACCTCCCGGCGCGCCGCATTCATGTGCTTAGAGGTGCGAAAGACCACCTCGTGGCCCTGCGCCGCTAGGTACTCCCCTACGCGTTCGAGGTAACGCTCGGAGCCACCGCCCTGCGGGTGGGTGGAATCGCGCCAGCATAGTAAAAGAATTTTCATCGTGGGGTATTAGCCTAGTGGTTTATGAAACACACCCGCGACATGGCCACGCTCTCCCGCTCTTGGGCGCTGCTGCGCTCTTTCCGCTTCGAGCAAACCCGCCCCGATATTTTCTACGGCGGCCTGGCAGAAGATACGGCCAGGTTGGTGGAGAACTTGGCCCGCGACTTGGGCGTGCCGCTTGCCGATGCCCTCGTGCTCGACGTAGGCGGCGGCCCCGGCTATTTTGCCGCAGCCTTCGCGGACCGCGGCGCGTCCTACGTTGGCCTTGAGCCCGATGCCGGGGAAATGTCTGCCGCTAATATCCACCTCAGCAATTCCGTGCGTGGCGATGGCACGCGCCTGCCCTTCGCAGATGATTCCTTCGATGTGGTCTATTCCTCTAATGTCGCCGAACACATCCCCCGCCCGTGGGATATGGGTAAAGAAATGCTGCGCGTTACCCGCCCCGGCGGCCTGTGCATCATGAGCTATACCGTCTGGCTCGGCCCCTTTGGCGGCCACGAAACCGGGCTGTGGGAGCACTACGTCGGTGGCGCCTTCGCCCGCGACCGCTATACCCGCCGCCACGGGCACCCGCCCAAGAATGTCTTTGGCACCTCGCTATTTAATGTCCCCTGCTCCGCCGGCCTCACCTGGGCCGAGTCCACTGGCGCGCTAAAGCTCGCCTTTCCGCGCTACCACCCCAGCTGGGCATGGTGGCTAACCAAGGTTCCTGGCCTGCGCGAATTCGCCGTGTCCAACCTGACGCTGGTACTGCAGCCCGACTAAACCGTGCCACAGCTCGCGCCGAGGTTGTCCTGCTATACTGCCCAGCATGCCGGACCAACTACAAAGCTCACAGCTCTCCCCCACCGTTCGCGCAGCTCACCTGGGGTGGGCCGTGGCAAGCGTCGTCGCCACATTTGCCGGTGCGGCACTCATTGGCATCGCCTGTGGCCTCATTACAAAGAGCGGTTCCTGGGTGGCCTTTGGCATCGCCGTCGGCGGCGCCATCTTCGGCTTGGGAACGGTCTGGTACGGATTTTCCCGCCGCTTGGGCTGGTCGTGGCGCGATGCCGGGTTTGTGAAAGCCGAGCATTCCTTATGGCACCTGCTGTGGTGGATTCCCCTCGCCATCCTGGGTGCTGGTGCGGCCACGGGCGGCGTCAATGCATTACTGGGCGGCGAACCAGCCGGCAATAACCTTTCCGTCGGCCTAAAGATAAGCCCTGCCGCCACCATCATGGTGATACTCAGCACCGCGCTTGTCATTCCCTTGGTCGAAGAAGTGGCCTTTCGCCGCGTCCTATTGGATTGGCTACAAAATTCCATGCCCACCTGGGCGGCAGCGCTTATCACCATCGCTGTCTTCGCCCTCGCACACGGCATCCCCGCAGTAATGCTCTACATCGCATTCTTTGGCACCTTTTTGGTGCTCGCGCGCTTCTGGTTCAAGACCCTTACCGCTCCCCTGTGCATTCACATTGCAAATAACACGGTCGTGGCAATCACGGCTCTGGCGGGACTATCGGGCTAAGCAATCCCTGCGCAGCAGGAGAAAAACGCTAGTTCAGTAGCCGAGGTGGAAACTACGTCCAGAATGCTTCAATGTACCCAAAAGTACGGAAAGGTTTCTACAGTATTTTATGGACACAACTTCTGGCACCATGGAGAGAGTGAAGAGCTCTAACCGCAAGAAGATCATTGAAAATTTGGGCAAACCCCGCATTGAGCCGTATCTAGAGGCTGCAAATGGAAATGAGAAGCATGCACTTGCTCTTTATCGTTGGGGCGTTGAGATGACCGCCTCCGTTCAAGAAACACTGGGTATTACCGAGGTTTTTCTTCGTAATTCCATTGATACACAATTGCAAAAGTGGAACAGCGAACAACTTGGACAACGCAGTACCAGTTGGCTCCTCGAGGCCCCAGCAAGGCCTTTACGTAGCCTAACGCAAGGCAAGAGGTTAGAAGCTAAAAGGCGGGCTCAGAAGTCAGCAGATCGTCGCCCTGCTAGCCATTTTCGGCATGGGCAGGCGATTACACATGATGATGTGCTTGCTCACACGATGTTCGGGATGTGGAAAGATATCCTCTCTAATCATGCACCTGACGCAGATCCGGAAAAGACCGAAAATAAAAACCGCTTCACCTTATGGGAAGGGGCAGTAAAGGACGCTTTTCCTTTCGCAGATGATTCAAGTGGTAAAAAGACGTACTGGAGAGTTGCCCATCTGCACGATCTTCGGAATCGTGTCTCACACATGGACAGTTTGTTAAACGTAGATATTCTGGACGTTACCAAGGATGCCTTTACCCTAACAGAAAGTATTGATTCTGCATTAGCCAGTTGGTTGACCAGTACCAGTACTGTTAGTGCGGTACACAAGAAACGACCAATATAAGAAAAGGCCAACAGGCGCTTTTCGTCCTGTTGACCTTTTCAACTCATGACAAGGGAACCTGTCCTTGCCTTCTCTGATCTTTAGCATACATGATTTGCATACCTGTGCCAAACCGACCATCGAAGTTGGTGAAACTCTAAACTATTCGGGGTAGTTTCGCTGAAATGCTAGCTAATTTGGCCCCAGAACACTTCACTCCGCCGGGAGTACTTCAGGATCTGCAGCGAGACGACGAGTAATGGCTGCAGATTGAGAGGGCGTAGGGTATCTCGTAATTCGATATCTCGGGCTATAGCAAAAGCTATAGCTTTTGATTCTCATTCTCCTGAAGCTTTTTGTTCTTAGACTCCTGGTACCTTTTGGTTGCAAGATAAGTGCTGAAGGCGCCCATTAACACGCATGCACCGGAGCTGATCAAAAGTCCCGTAGACGGATTAGAGGTGGATATTGAGAAAATGAAAACCCCAACTCCAATAGTCAACGCAAACAAAGCTGCGATTAGTATTGATGATTCGCGCATATTTCCTCACAATCCTGGGACAGTATCTGTTTGCCCGTGACTGAACTACCCCGGATTTTATCCCTAGACATTTGCCTTGATTCCCAATTTATCCTAGGGGCCGTTCCGAGGCTTTCAAGATAAAAACTAGCATTTTCCATCCAAGATCGACCTCAGTACCGGTATTTCAGTGGTTTCATCGGCCCGGCCCTAGAAAATAGATTCCTCTTGGGGTTTAAAAGTCGTAGTAGAATAATAAGGGCCCCAACGAGTGCTCGCTCGTTGAGACCCTCGGGTCTAAAGACCCACGTGAAGGATCGCGGTAACGAACTTCACGGTAGCGGTCACAAAGTTGAGGACTCCGCTCACCAAGTTAAGGATTGTAGTTCCTTTGGTGGCGGGGTCTTTTCCGTTGTAACTGGGTGTATCGGTTTAACCCCAACAAAGATCTAACCCCAGAGCTTTACGCTGCTGGGGTTAGCTTTATGCGGGAATTACCGCGGATGAACGCGTTTGGAAGCGGCGTCCTCCACGCGCTTCTTCAGGGCGCGGAACTGGTTCCACACTTCCTCGGGCACGCGAGAGCCCAGGAAGTTCAGGTACTCGGCGTTGTCTTGCATATCGCCTTCCCATTCCTTCGGGTCAACGTCAAGGGCGGCGCGAACGTCGTCGACATCGAAGTCAAGGCCTTCCAAGTCGATGTCCTCGGCGCGGGCGGTCCGTCCGACCACCGTGTCCTCGGCCCCTACGTTGCCTTCGATGCGGTCGATGATCCACTTGAGAACGCGGGAGTTCTCGCCGAAGCCTGGCCACAGGAAGCGGCCGTCGTCGCCGCGGCGGAACCAGTTCACCAGGAAGACTTCCGGCATGCGGTCGCCGCCCTTTTTGCCCATGTCAACCCAGTGCTGCAGGTAGTCACCGGCGTTGTAGCCCATGAACGGCAGCATGGCCATCGGGTCGTGGCGCAGCGCGCCAACTTCGCCCTCTGCGGCTGCGGTCTGGCCGGAAGATAACAGTGCACCGATCATGGTGCCGTGGTTCCAGTCGAAGGACTGGGTAACCAGCGGAACCGTGGTCTTGCGGCGGCCGCCGAAAAGGATGGCATCAATCTTGACGCCCTTCCAGTCATCGTATTCCGGCGCGGCGGTGGGGCACTGGGAAATCGGCACGCAGTAGCGGGAGTTCGGGTGAGCTGCCTTGGTGGACGATGCCGGCGTCCAGTCCTCACCGGTCCAGGAGATGAGGTGCTCTGGTGCCTCGTCGGTCATATCCTCCCACCAGACATCGCCGTCATCAGTAAGCGCAACGTTGGTGAACAAGGTATTGCCCGGCTTCATGGTATCCATGGCGATAGGGTTGGAGTCGTAGTTGGTGCCAGGGGCAACGCCGAAGAACCCGTTTTCCGGGTTTACGGCGTAGAGGCCGTCCTCGCGCAGGTGCAGCCAGGCGATGTCATCGCCCACGACCTCAGCCTTCCAGCCCGGAATGGTGGGGGTGATCATGGCCAGGTTGGTCTTACCGCACTGAGATGGGAATGCGGCGGCGACGTGGTAGTTCTTTCCTTCAGGGTTCGTCAGCTTCAGGATGAGCATGTGCTCAGCCATCCAGCCTTCTTCCTTGGCCATGACGGACGCGATGCGAAGCGCGTAGCACTTCTTGGCCAGGATGGCGTTGCCGCCGTAGCCGGAACCGTAGGACCAAATCTCCTTGGTCTCTGGGAACTGGGTGATGTACTTATTGTCGTTGCACGGCCAAGCAACGTCCTCTTCGCCTGGCTGCAGCGGAGCGCCGACGGAGTGGAGGGCGTGGACGAAATCGCCGTCCGTACCAATCTTGTCCAGTGCTTCTGCGCCCATGCGAGTCATGATGCGCATGGACAAGACCACATAAGCGGAATCGGTCAGCTGCACGCCGAGCTTGGGCTCTGGATCGCTGATCGGGCCCATGCAGAAAGGAACGACGTACATGGTCCGGCCCTTCATGGATCCACGGAAGGCCTCCGTCATTTCTTCCTTCATGGCCTTTGGCGGTGCCCAGTTATTGGTTGGGCCCGCATCTTTTTCCTTCGAGGTGCAGATGAAGGTGCGGGATTCCACGCGGGCAACGTCCGCAGGGTTGGACCGCGCCAAGTAGGAATTCGGGCGCTTTTCCTCATTTAGCTTGATGAGGGTGCCTTTATCGACCAGCTCTGCGGCGAGGCGGTCAGCCTCTTCCTGCGAGCCATCCACAAAAGCCACCTCGTCCGGCTGGAAAAGCTCAACGCTTTCATTAATCCAGTCGATCAGTTTTTGATTGTCTGTAGGCAGCTCTCCAACGAGGCCCTGAATGGTGGCGGTCATTAAAAATTCTCCTCTGGATAGGATGTGAAAATCGGGGCACATCACGGCCCAACTTTGCCTTCCGCCTCCAGATTAACCGGCAGAGCCAAAATATTGGTCACATTAAGTGTCATTTTTCCCACTCCGGTTATATCCACCGCCGTGAGCGGACGTTTACCAAGCGCACCGCGAACAATTGTGATTTTAGGCGTGACACCCTCCACACCATTCCGGGGGTGCCAAAGTGCCCCATTCTTCCGCTCCGCGCCACAAAGCACCACCCCCGTCAAAGCCTCCGGTCATCCCCCTCCCCCATACGGCGGGGAAAATACCCGGCGCGGCATATTGCTTGCCATGCCTGGACAGGGAAAAATAGGGCGCAATGAATAGCACGGATAATTCTCAAAACACCCCTGCCGGAGAAATGCCACCGGGTCGCCCGCCGCAAACGGACTTCAATGCGGTCTTTGACAATGACCTGGACTACCCGCGCCTGGGCAATGTCACCTTTCGCCGCGGCACGCTCACGGATAACCAGCACCAGCTTTTTGAACAGCGCTGGCCCGAACTGGGCCGCGTCTTAAGCGATGAGCTTATCGATGTCGCTGAGTGGTTCGGCCGCACCGGCGCCAAGACCATCGTGGAAATCGGCTCCGGCACCGGCACCTCCACCGCGGCCATGGCACCGCTGGAGCAGGACACCAATATCATCGCGGTAGAACTCTATAAGCCTGGCTTGGCCAAGCTCATGGGCCAGATCGAGCGCGAGGGCATCGATAATATTCGCATGATCCGCGGCGATGGCGTGGAGGTCATGGTGCGCATGATTGCCCCAGAATCCCTGGACGGCATCCGCGTCTTCTTCCCAGACCCCTGGCCCAAGGCGCGCCACCACAAGCGCCGCATCATCCAATCCGGCACGCTCAACCTCTTTGCCTCCCGGTTGAAGAAGGGTGGCGTCCTGCACGTTGCTACCGATCACGCCGGTTATGCCGAATGGATAGATGAGCTCGTGCACGTCGAGCCCAGTTTGGAGTACAAGGGCTGGCCGTGGCCAGACTGCCCGCAATTGGTAGATCGCCAAATCATCACCAAGTTTGAGGGCAAGGGCCTGGATAAAGAACACGTCATTACTGAATACCTGTGGGAGAAGAAGTAAATGAGCACCTATCTACTGGTGTGGGACGCACCCAATATGGATATGGGGCTCGGCTCCCTGCTCGGCGGGCGCCCCACTGCGGCGCACCGCCCGCGTTTTGATGCCATCGGCCGGTGGCTGGTCTACCGCGCGGTAGATGTCGATGCCGATCCGCAGGCCGCAGTATTTACCAATGTCTCCCCCGGCGGCGCCGATGTGATTCGCCCCTGGGTAGAGGCCATCCGCAATGTGGGCTTTGGCGTCTTTGCCAAGCCGAAGATCCACGAAGATGATGACGTGGATCCAGACATGATCGAGCACATTGAAAAACTGCGCGCTGATCTCGCCGGCGTCGTGGTCGCCTCTGCCGATGGCCAGAACTTTCAACCCTTGCTGGAAGAGCTCATTGATGAAGGCCTGCCCGTTACCGTCCTGGGTTTCCACGAACACGCCTCCTGGGCCGTGGGTCACGCCGAGATCGAATTCGTTGACCTAGAAGATATTGACGGCGTCTTCCGCGAGCCGCTGCCCCGCGTCAACCTGGATAACCTGCCTGAAGGTGGTGCATGGCTCCAGCCATTCCGCCCGCTGGCTGCGCTACTAAATAATAGCTAGGAGGCTTACCCCACATGTTTGAAAAATGGGGACGATTTTCCTATGCGCACCGCAAGGTCATTCCCATCGTCATCCTCGGTGCCATCCTTGCCCTCTTCGTAGGTTTTGGAACCCAGCTCGAGGAACGCATGAGCCAGGAGGGCTGGGAGGACCCGAATGCGGCATCGACAAGCGCGGCGCAGATCGAACAGGAAACGTTCGGCCGCGATAATTCCGGCGACGTGGTTTTGCTCTTTAGCTCGCCCGATGAGAACTTCGATGCCGCCAAGGAGCACTTGGCGCAGCTTAAAAAGGATTATCCGGATCAGATTGACTCTGTCACCAGCTATTTCGATAGCAAGAACCCCAACCTGGTCAATGATGATCATTCGCTGGCCTTTGCCGCCATTGGGCTCAAGGGCGATGACGAACAAACGCTGAAGGACTTCCGCGCCATCGAGGGCGCGCTGGCGGATACCTCCGCGCCGGTCGAGGTTGCCGGCGCCACGGCCGTGGCGGACGCCCTCGATGAAGGCATGGCAGAAGATATTGCGCGTGCGGAAAAGGCAGCGCTCCCGCTCGTTGGCCTGCTGCTCCTCGTGGTCTTTGGTTCCGTGGTGGCGGCGTTCATGCCGCTTATCGTCGGTGGCCTATCCATCCTGGGCTCACTGGGAATTTTGGCCATCCTGGCCGGTTTCCTGCAGGTCAACGTCTTTGCCCAAGCAGTAGTCACGCTGCTTGGGCTGGGCCTGGCCATCGATTACGGCCTATTTATGGTCTCCCGCTTCCGCGAGGAACTGGACAAGGGAAGCTCCACCAAGGATGCGGTGGCCACCACCACCGCCACCGCCGGGCAAACAGTGGTCTTTTCCGCGGCGATGGTCGCCGTCGCGCTCTCCGGACTCTTCCTCTTCCCCCAGGCCTTCTTGAAGTCCGTTGCCTATGGCTCGATTTCCGCCGTCGGCCTGGCGGCCCTGCTGTCCGTCACCGTCCTGCCCGCCCTGTTTGGCATGCTCGGGCCCAAGATCGATCTGTGGTCGGTGCGCCGCACCTCCCGCACGGCCCGCACCATTCAAGACACCTGGTGGTACAAGCTGCCGCGCTGGGCCATGCGCCGGGCCAAGGGCCTGACCCTGGCCATCTGCGGCCTGCTCATTGCACTGGCGCTGCCTATCATGAGCATCACCTTCGGCGGCATCAACGAAACCTACCTGCCGCCCAACCACGACACCCGCGTGGCGCAGGATAGCTTCAACGACGAGTTCCCCGCCTTCCGCACCGAGCCGGTCAAGCTCGTGGTGGAAGGCGCCACCAACGAGCAGCTTGTCGATGTCGTCATGCAAGTCCGCGGCCTCGACGGCCTTACCGAACCCATGGGTCCATCGACCGCCACCCAGGACGGGACTACTGTCCTTTCGGCCGGCATTAAGGACCGCGAGGACTACGCGCGAATCGTCCACGAGCTCGAGGACGTTACCGCGCCCGAGGGCGTCAACCTTTATGTCGGCGGCACGCCAGCCATGGAGGTCGAATCGCTCGATGCGCTCTTCCACAAGCTGCCGTGGATGGCGCTGTACGTCGTGCTCGCCACTTTCATCCTCATGGCATTAGTCTTTGGCTCCTTCGTGCTGCCGATTAAGGCCATTGTCATGACGCTATTGACCCTGGGCGCCACCCTGGGCATCCTCACGCTCATGTTCGTCATCGGCGTGGGCTCCGGCGCGCTGAACTTCTCGCCCGGCCCACTCATGAGCCCCATTCTGGTGCTGATCATCGCCATCATTTATGGCCTGTCTACCGACTACGAGGTCTTTTTGGTCTCCCGCATGGTGGAGGCGCGGCGGCGCGGCGATAACACGGACGAGGCCATCGCCGCAGGCACCGCGCATACTGGCGGCATCATCACGGCGGCTGCCCTGATTATGATCGTGGTGGCGGGAGCGTTCGGCTTCTCCGATATCGTGATGATGAAATACATAGCGTACGGCATGATTTTTGCGCTGCTTATCGATGCTACCATTGTCCGCATGCTCCTCGTCCCCGCCGTCATGCACCTGCTGCGCGAGGATAACTGGTGGGCGCCTAGCTGGCTGCACCACTTGACCACTAGGCTTTCTGGTAGTACCACCCGCCGTGGGAAGACCATTCCCTTCAGTGAGTTAAAGCGGCGCCTTGAAGGAGATAAATAATTGAAAAATTGGCTGCAAGTTATCGCCTCGCTCATAGTCCTAGCCATCCTCATCTACGTCTTCCGCGATGAGCTGGACTTTTTGAGCGAAGGTTTCTCACGTCTCTCCCACGCCGAACCAGGGCCGGTAACGCTCGTGGTCGTTGCTTCCATCCTCTCCGTCGTGGCGATGGGCGAGGTCATGCGCCTGCTCATCCGAGCCGGTGGCGTGGAAGTGGAGGGCACGGAAACCGCCGCTCTTACCTTTGCATCCAATTCCTGGTCCACCACCATGCCCGCGGGCCCAGCCTTTTCTGCCATTTTGACCTTCCACGTGCAGCGCACCTGGGGCGCCTCGGTGGTCCTGTGCGGTTGGTTCTTCGTGCTCTCCTCCGCTATTTCCACCTTGTGGCTGGTGCTCATTGGTCTTGGTGGCGTGCTCTTCCTCAACGCCAATATGGCCCTGTGGTCCCTCATCGGCACGTTGGCAGCGATGCTGGCGCTCTCCGGCGGGCTTTTCTGGCTGAGCAATCACCCCGAAACGCTGGAGCGCTGGGTAAAAAAGCAGCGGCTGGTAAAAGGCTCGAAGCGCGAAGCCCTGCTCGAGCACGTGGAAAGCCTCAAGGAAGTACACCTCACCCGCCGGCAATTCGCATGGGCATCGTTCTATTCCTTGGCCAACCGGCTCATTGACATGCTCGCGCTCTGGGGCTGCGTTTGGGCCGTGACCGGCCAAATGCCCACGACCGATTCGGCCGATAACACCACCACCATCGCGGGCGTCGCGCTGGCTTACCTCACCGCCAAGCTGGCCGGCTCCGCCCAGGTCACCCCAGCGGGTCTGGGCACGGTGGAGGCGGCGATCATCGCCACGCTCGTGGCCACGGGCATGACCGCGGTCGATGCCACCAGTACGGCTATTATCTACCGCCTTATCTCTTTTGCCTTCATCACCGCTATTGGCTGGGTCATTTACTTCTGGCACTATGCCCGCAAGGGCATTACCTACGCCACGCTATCCCGTAAAGAAAAAGAAAAGGAAACCGTATGACTTCAATGCGTATCGCTCCGCTCATTGACATCATCGCCTTGATGATTTTCGCCATCGCCGCCCGCCTCGCCCACGGCGGATTGAGCTTTTCCAGCTGGGTCGATGCCTTCTGGCCCTGGGCGGTAGGCGCGCTCATCGGCTGGGCCATCATCCTGGCCACAAAGGTCCAGGGCAAGTGGAAAGAGGGCCTTGTAGTGTGGCTGTCTGCCATCATCGGTGGCATGGCCCTGTGGATCGTGGTAAATGGCCGCCTGCCCCATTGGAGCTTTCTCATTGTTGCGACCGTGATGTCCGCCCTGTTCTTCTTTGGGTGGCGGCTATTCGCCCGCAAGCATTAAATCTTAAAATATCCCCGCTAACCAGAGCTGAGGTTGCCCGCAAATCGTGGACACGTAGTGGAGCTGCTTAGGGGTTAAGCAGCGGCCTTCTTATTACCATTTTGATCAGCGAGCTGAGCTTCAAAATCGACGGGGCTTACCTCTCTATGGACGAGTGGCGACGGCACCGGTTGTAGACGACTTCAATCCAGTAAGTCACAGCCTGACGCGCATCATCGCGGGTTGGCCAGCGCTTCCGGTCGTAGAACTTAAGTCTTAAGCGTCGACTAGAACGACTCGGCCATCGCATTGTCAAAGCAGACACCAGTACGGCCGACCGATTGTGCAACACCCAGGTTGCGGCACACCTCCCAAAGCTTCTCACTAGTGAATTGCGTTCCGCGGTCGGCGTGAAAGACAAGCCCATCAGCAACGTCACCGCGGAGGTGTATGCGCCATCTGCAGGGCCCGTTCGACCAGGGAAGTATCTTGAACGCTATCCATAGCCCAGCCCAGTACCCTGCGGGAATGGCCATCGCGGACCGCGCACAAATACAACCAGCCTTCACCAGTGCGCAGATAAGTAATATCTGACATCCACACCCGGTTAAGCTCACCGGCATCAAACATGCGCTTGACCAGGTCAGGAAGACTCGACTTACGCTTGGCTTGAATCGTTGTCACTGGGACAAAGGTCCTGTGGTGAAATCCCCTTTTAATCCCCATCATGCACATCCGTTTAGCCACAGTATTTTCGGTTAAGCGCAATATGGTAGCGCTCACCTAGTTCTGCGGTGATCCGCGGAGCACCGTAGACCTCGTTGGAGTCTTTCCAAATCTGATGAATCTTGCGATCAACATCATCGTAAAATGCCGCACGATCATCATTACCGGATAAGCGTTGCTGCTGCATATGGGCCCATGTGTAGTATCCAGACCGAGACACTTTTAATAGCCGGGCCATGCGTTTGATGCTGTAGTTCGCCTTCTCTGGCGGCATTAGTTCGAACTTTTCTGATCGCTTTGCCTTAAAGCGAAGAAGGCTGTCGCTTGTGACAAAACTCGTTATCCATCTTCGCTTCTGCTAATTCACGGCGCAGACGAGCATTTTCAGCGCGAAGATCGGCCTGGCTTAGCCCATCTGATGCTCCTTAAGCGTTCGCGCTCATTTTTTACCCACCGGCCTAAAAGGCCTGGTCCGACGCCGATTTCTTTAGCCACATGAGCGATTGGGCGCTGCGACTCAATCACAAGATTCGCGGCTTCACGTCGATACTCAGGTGTGTATTTCTGGCGTTGTTGATTCACAATGAACATCCTCTCTTACGGACACAAGATCCGCACAAAATAGGGTGTCCACTAAACGAGGGTAACCTCATAGCTGCGTGTCGAGGGGGGCGTCGAGTAAACCTTCTCGTCGCTTCACTAACGGCGAAGCAATTCTGCAGCTTCCGGCGCCCCAGCCTTTGCTAGCGAGTCAAGTACGTCATCAATGGTTCTTGGAGGGTTTTTAAAAGCAGCAGTTGCGTAGGTGATTGCTTGATGAACTAGCGGGCCGCAGAGATCGATTTGGTCGCAAAGGAACTCGTCTGCGGATTGAACCTCGACGTCGTAGTTTTTCAATTCGGTCTCTGGAAAATCGCGCTTATTTTCCGTGACGATCACCTGTGCACTGCATCGGATGGCTGCAGCGCGGACGTGCCTGCCATCTGGATCTGGAAGATGGAGCGCTGAAATCAGATCCTCGTGCCCCGTCACGAGGCAATCATCGACCGCCTCGCACATGAGTGTCCTGGTTCTGGCAAGTCTGTTCGGATCAAGATCAGGCCGATTTGTCTGCAAATTGTCGAAGACCTCGTCCAGGATCGTGTCTGTCCACCGTGCTTGAAAAATCCCGGTGTTCGCTAACCGGATCAGAACATCGCGCAGCATGCTGGGGTAGAGCACATTCGCGTCGTAGACCACCGTGAAGCCGCTCATTCATACAGTCCTAATTCATCGGAGAGGATTGCGAGCTTATCGGCAGCGGCGCGCTGTTCAAGGGCTCTCCGGTGCTTAAAATCCTGCACATCAGAGGCGTATAGACGCCGGTGGGTGCCTACCTTATGCCCTTTGAGTATGCCCTGATCCAGAAGCTTGACGACATGCGGGCGGGAAACGTTCAGCAGGTCTGCCGCCTGCTGCGTGGTCAGCTCTGCACTTGTGGGAACAATACTGACGGTGCGCCCGGCGGCAGTGTTAGCCAAAATCTCGCGGAGTAGTTCGGCAACATCACGGCGCAGACGAATTGGTTCGTTTGTCCCCTCAGTGATGACATCGACCTCGCCGAGGTCTGTGTCCCCTGCAAGGGCGCGGTTAAGTTTTCGAAGGGCTTTCTGGGCTGTTGCCTTAGTATGGGCTGCGCCGTTGTCTTGTGCGTGCGTCATGGTCCTATGCTAACCGTTAAACGAAATAAACGAAACGCTCGACATTTCGGAGGGACAGCAGGGTGGAAGGGGGCCAGCGTTTTTATTGCGACAAAAAGAGTGCGACGGTGATGGTTGGACGTGCCAACGCTACGCGAAAAAGAAACTTTCGAGCCCCGGGTGAAGTGCCCCGGGTTTTGTTCCTAGGCATTTGCCTTGTTTTCCATTATTGCCTGTTGCGGGGTCTTCTTCCAAAATTCGGTTTCCACCTCGGCTGGGGTTCGGTATCCCAGGCTTTGGTGGAGCCTTGTCTCGTTCCACCGTGACACCCACTCGAACGTCGCAATTTCTACCTCGACAACATCATTCCAGCTGCGAGTATGGATAAGTTCGTTCTTGTAGGAGCCGTTAACGTTTTCAGCCAGAGCATTGTCATATAAGTCACCGACACTTCCGGTGGAAGCTGTAATGCCGTGCTGGGTAAGTCGCTCGTTGTAGACAACGCTGACGTACTGCGATCCGTGATCCGAATGGTGAATGAGACCTGTTGTTTCCTCAGCACATACGATCGCCTAGTTAAGAGCTTGCAGCGGCAAAGGGACCTGACCCCCATTTGGTGGACACCTGATATCCAGCCCAGTCGAGCTGGCAAGATTGGTAATCTACCACCATGT
>NZ_JBEHFY010000027.1:0-34416 GCF_040225815.1 Corynebacterium sp. KPL2895 | reverse complement strand
CGGCATACGCAGAACGGCGTACTTGCCTTCCTTACCCAGCAGCTGGATGGAAGCACCAGCAGAGCGAGCCAGCTTAGCGCCAGCGCCCGGCTTGAGCTCAACAGCGTGGATGGTCGAACCGGTCGGGATGTTGCGTAGCGGCAGGTTGTTGCCCACCTTGATATCTGCGTTCGGTCCGGACTCGACAACAGCACCCTGCTTCAGGCCCTTCGGCGCGATGATGTAGCGCTTCTCGCCATCTACGTAGTGCAGCAATGCAATGTTTGCGGTGCGGTTCGGGTCGTACTCGATGTGAGCGACCTTTGCCGGAATGCCGTCCTTGTCGTTACGACGGAAGTCGATCAGACGGTAACGGCGCTTGTGGCCACCGCCGATGTGGCGGGTGGTGATGCGGCCGTAGTTATTACGACCACCGGTTTTGCTCAGCGGGCGCAGCAGGGACTTCTCCGGAGTCGAGCGAGTGATCTCGTCGAACTCAGATACGGAGGATGCGCGGCGACCCGGAGTTGTCGGCTTGTACTTACGAATAGCCATAATTCTTCCTTTTCCTTTCGGCTCTCCGGTGGCGCTTAAGCGCCTGCGCCGAAGACGTCGATGGAGTCGCTGCCTTCACGGAGCGTCACGTATGCGCGCTTGGTGGACTTACGCTGACCGAAACCGGTGCGGGTGCGCTTGCGCTTACCTGCACGGTTTACGGTATTCACGGAGTCGACCTTCACGTCAAAGATCTGCTCGACGGCATCTTTAATCTGGGACTTGTTGGAGTCTGGGGAGACGAAGAACGTGTAGACGTTCTGCTCCATCAGACCGTAGGACTTCTCAGATACAACCGGGGCGATGATGACATCGCGCGGGTTAGAAATCTTAGCCATTAGTTCTCCTCCTTATCCGCGCCGGTAGCGCGAGTGATGAAGGTGTGTAGCGCCTCAACGGAGAACACAACGTCATCGGAGTAGAGAACGTCGTAGGTGTTGAGCTGACCGGCGTCCAAGATCTGAACGTTCGGCAGGTTATTAGCGCTACGACGGGCGTTGATGTCCTCGCGGCCGATAACCAGCAGCACGTTGTCGCGCTCGGTCAGGGACTCGAGGAAAGCCTTGGCCGCCTTGGTGGACGGCTTCTGGCCTGGAACCAACTCTTCGATGACATGGATGCGCTCGTTGCGAGCACGGTCAGACAACGCACCGAAGAGAGCAGCCTTGATCATCTTCTTAGGGGTGCGCTGTGCGTAGCTACGTGGCTGCGGGCCGTGGACGGTGCCACCGCCGGTGTAGTGCGGCGCACGGATGGAACCCTGGCGCGCACGACCGGTACCCTTCTGGCGGAAAGGCTTGCGACCACCACCGCGGACAGCGCCGCGGGTCTTGGTGGCGTGGGTGCCCTGACGAGCAGCAGCAAGCTGTGCGTTGACAACCTGGTGCATCAAAGCAACGGATGCCTCGGTGTCAAAGATTTCAGCCGGCAGGTCCACGGAGCCATTGGTCTTACCTTCGGAGGTGTGGACGTCTAGCTTGAGGTTGCTCATGCGTGTGCACCGCCCTTCACTGCGGTCTTAACGGTGACGAGGCCACCGCGCGCACCAGGGATAGCACCCTTGATGAGCAGCAGGTTGGACTCGACATCGACTTTCTGAATCTTCAGGTTTTGGGTCGTCACGCGGTCGTGGCCCATGCGGCCAGCCATGCGCTTGCCCTTGAAGACGCGGCCCGGGGTAGCAGCGCCACCGATACCACCAACGCGGCGGTGAGCGGCCTGGTTACCGTGAGCTGCGCCCTGACCCTGGAAGCCGTGGCGCTTCATAGCACCAGCGTAGCCGTGGCCCTTGGTCTGGCCGGTGACGTCAACGAAGGTGATGTCTTCGAAGATGTCTACCTTGACCTCTTGGCCAACCTCGTATGCGGAGGTGTCATCCATGCGGATTTCCGCAACGTGACGACGTGGGGTTACGCCAGCCTTCTTGAAGTGACCACCCTCAGGCTTGTTTGCCTTGCGTGGGTCAATCTCGCCAAAGGCGATTTGGATGGCACTGTAGCCATCGGTTTCGGGGGTGCGAATCTGGGTGACAACGCATGGCCCTGCTTCAACGACGGTAACCGGAACAACGCGGTTGTCATCGTCGAAGACCTGGGTCATGCCGAGCTTCTTGCCCAGAATGCCCTTGATCTCGTTTTCACTCATTATTAGTTCTCCACCAAAGTCGCTTACTGGATGTTCACGTCGACGCTTGCCGGAAGATCGATGCGCATCAAAGCATCAACGGTCTTCGGGGTCGGGTCGAGAATATCGATCAGGCGCTTGTGCGTGCGCATCTCGAAGTGCTCGCGAGAGTCCTTGTACTTGTGCGGAGAACGAATAACTGCGTACACGTTCTTCTCGGTTGGGAGCGGCACTGGGCCAACTACACGAGCACCCGTACGGGTAACGGTCTCGACGATCTTCTTTGCAGAAGCGTCGATTGCCTCGTGGTCATAGGCCTTCAGCCGAATGCGGATCTTTTGTCCCGCCACGCTTATCCTCTTCCTCGCTTCCCCACTTTCACATTCCCGGCGTTTCCGGGGCGTGAAGCGGTGGGAAATTGCTTCTCGATTTCTCTATAACGTTGTCCGGGCCTGGGGCCTGACACAACGCCAGTGGTCTGACTGTCATGACAACCAAGAGATACAGCACATGGCAAATGCCAGTCTGCAGTGCTCCTGACGGGGTACAAGACCCGTAGTCAAAGTATTGTGAAGAGGACGGTTTTCACGCATTACACGTGGAGAGTGTCCTATTCGCTAACTGCCGCTGTTTATTTGCCATGCCCCTTCTCCGGTCCATCGTCTCGGGGTGCCTCTGCTCTAGCGCGGACCTAGCCCGATCGGATGACCTTCCAGTCTGTGTTTCAGGAAAGCCCTGAGTTACGGTGACAACGAAGGTGTCATGTTCGCTTTACCAGCTCAGCGTCTCCCCGATGCGCACCGTATTTAAGACGGTCCGTTATCGGTTCGCGCTGCCCTGTTAAAGCAACCTAAGTATTTAAGCACGATGGGCTGGTGTTTTTCAAACCAACCTGGCAATAGTGCCAATAATCACGTTTTGGTAAATATTGTTGTCACAGACCCCACTTCAGCTTGGGTGGTAGGTATGCTCAAGGAAGGATTTTGAACCGTTGGTTCTTGGTCCTTCAATTTCGTATTGCGACCATGCAAGTCAATATTTAGGGAAAGGCCTTAAAGACCATGTCTGAGAACAACACTCCTGCAAAGCACTCTGAGAACAACGTTGTCGCTTCTGAAGAGCGCGAGGTAAACAACAACCTGGAGACTCAGTACGGCACCACCACCATTGATGACGTCGTTGTTTCCAAGATCGCCGGCATTGCAGCCCGCGAGGTTTCCGGCGTTGACTCCCTCGGTGGCGGCGGCGCTCGCATGATGGGCACCATCCGCGAGTCCTTCGGTGCATCCGAGGACGTACGCCAGGGTGTTGACGTAGAGGTAGAAAACGGCTCCGCAAAGATCGAGATTGCCATCACCGCTGAGTACGGTGTTGCTATCCACGAGCTGGCTGAGGCAATCCGCCGCAACATCATGAACGCTGTCGAGCGCATGACCGGCCTGACCGTAGAGCGCGTTGACGTTGTTGTTCACAACGTCAAGCTGCCGAAGGGAGACTCCGAGTCTGAGGAGCAGGCTGCACTGAACCAGGGCCAGGCATAAGAACAATGCCTGAACCCCGAGCACAATTTGAGCTCGAGGTAAGCCACGCTCACGCAATTGCGGAAGCGGTGCAAAAGCTCAACGGTGTCGCGGGCCTTGACGGCGGATCCTACGGCTCGGTGAGCCTACTCTTCCCGGGCGAAAGGGTTACCGGCATGCGCCGGCCCGATCCCCGCGACGATCGCCACCTGCAAATCAACGTCCGTGTTGATATCAGTGCGCAGCCTGATCTGTACCGCCTAGCGGAAGAAATCCGCTCGGCAGCCCGCAAGGCATGTACGGAGCTAGAACGCGTCGACGTTGAGTTTTCTGACGCCGTAGATGGCTTATCCGCTGCTCCCTCGAAGGATTAGATATGAAAAATTACACCACATTGGGCATTGTTATCGGCCTGCTACTTGCCTTCTTTTTGTACTTAGGTTGGGGTTGGACGCTGCTCGCCGTGCTGCTTGCTGCCGTCGGTGGCCTCTTGGGTTCCCACTTTGATGGCCGGATCGACCTCAGCGCCGTGTGGAATGGCCTCATTGGCAAGGAGAAAGGCCAAGGCTAATGTCAGAAGGTTCCACTCAGGGCCACACGCGTTTCTCGCTGCGGACCATGGAACGAATCGTGACCGCCGCAATTGCTAGCGTGCCTGGCACAAAAGATTTAGATGCCAAGCTTGCTGGCATTGGCGGACGCGGTTATCCACGGGTTTCGGTACAGATGGATCCAGAGCGTGAGGTCGCCGCCGTGAGCGCGACCATCGCTGTGGTGTGGCCATCTCCGGTTACCGCAGTCGCGGAAAGTACGCGTGCCGCCATTTCAGAGGCTATTGCTGCCCATACCGGCTATTCCACCACCCGCGTTAATGTCACCGTCGGTGAATCGATTCCGGGTACTCGCGTTACCGCAGAACAGCTTGCGCAGCGTCCTGCCGCTTCAGCTTTTACCCCTGAGGTCACACCTTCTACCGTGACCCAGCCTGTTACTCAGGACTCGGTCGAAGTGCGAAGCATCGAGACTCCGGAAGAAGCCGCAATCCGCAATGTCGACACCCCGCAAGAGGCGGAAATCCGCGAAATTTCTTCTGGAAAGGAAGTTGCGGTTCGCGGAGTATCGGTGCCCTCTGGTGACACGCCAGTGCGCTCCGTCGATGCGCCGCGGGAGGCACCGGTGCGCAGTATTTCCGCTGATCTTCCGGACCATCAGCTGCTAGAAATTAGCGCTCCAGAAGATCACGAACTACGCCGTATCGTCGAACCGCGCCCAGAGCGCGTACGCAGTGTTCGCGCTCCGCGCCCTGGCAGGTTGCTTCCGAGCGGACAGGTACGCCCCTTTGTCAAAAAGGCAAAGGTCTCTGTCCCCCGTCCGCAGCCTTTGCGCAAAATCGAGATCGACAATACTGAACAAAAAAAGCGCGTTCGCGTTGCCCGCCCGGCTCCCCTGCGTAAAGTGCAGCCGCCGCGCCCGCGACCACTGCGCAAGATCGAGATCGATAATTCCCGGAGCGAGCAGCGCGTGCAGACCGCAAGGCCCGCCCCACTGCGCAAGGTTCAGGCCCCGCGCCAGGAACCGCTCAAGCGCATCAAGGTAACCCCAACGAGCCAGCGCCCGCTGCATGTCTATGCGCCACGGCCTGAGCCGCTGCGTGCCATTTCCATCACGCCATTCCACGAGCAAGGAGGCAATAATGGCTGAGATGAATATGCCTGAGCATTTCGGGCAACAGCCCAAGGCGTCTCCTGCCGTGCGTACGTGGACCGTCATTCTAGGTTTCGTCCTGCTGGCCATTGGCATTGTGGGCGTACGCGAAACCTGGCTCGTCGGCGCAGACGCCAATGCCCAATCGTGGGTCCAGCCGGTCCTCAATCTTATTGCCACCGAGCAATTAGAAACGTGGATGATCTGGGCTGGCGTGGGCTCTATCGTGGTTGGTCTCATCTTTGTGATCGCTGCGGTAAAAACGCGCCGCAACACCCACATCCAGGTCGCTTCCGAGTCCGCTTCCATGTGGATGCGTCCGGTTGATGTCGCGCGCTTGAGCTCTGCCGCAGCGCGCCGCGTTCCGGGAGTCGCGTCCGCGCAGACTTCCGCGGATACCAAGAGCGCGAAGGTTACCGTCAACGGCGATGAGCAAGACTCCGATTTGCCTGGGCGCGTGGAAACGGCTGTTAGCCGCGCTTTGGAAGTGCTTGCACACCCAC
The DNA here is from genome assembly GCF_040225815.1 of Corynebacterium sp. KPL2895. Classification (NCBI taxonomy): domain Bacteria; kingdom Bacillati; phylum Actinomycetota; class Actinomycetes; order Mycobacteriales; family Corynebacteriaceae; genus Corynebacterium; species Corynebacterium sp. KPL2895. Next base: position 28,532 of record NZ_JBEHFY010000027.1, on the reverse strand, counting down.
CAAAGGTCACCGTAGCCGTAGAGAAGATTCCGGAGATGGATAATCATGTCTAAAAAGCTTGCTACCTTTGACCGAATCCTCCTCGGACTGCTCGGAATCATCCTCATCGCGCTCGGTGTGTGGCCGATTCTCATTAACTTCAATGTGGAATTTGCTGAGTACCTAGCGGAGTGGGTAGACCACGATACGTGGCGCACTTTGGGCGACAATAGTTGGTGGGTCTGGGTCTTGGCCGGCGCCTCTGCCCTATTGCTCATCATTGGTTTGTGGCTCATCGTCGTAAATCTGCGCCACCGCCGCTTTAATAATGTGGAATCCGCAGCTTCCAATGAAGAAGGCGCAATCTCTGCATCCATGAACGCCATCGCCACCGCGGTGGCCAAGGATCTGGACGCGCTTGATGGTGTGGACCGGGTCGAGCGCTTGGTTGCATACGACCGCGCCCGCCCGACGCTGCAGTACACGGTGGTTGCCAACCCAGACACGCCGTTGGAGCGCCTGACCAATGCTGTGGAAACCAATGAGCGCGACTTCCGGGAGGCTTTCCCCGACGCTGACCTAGATACCAGCTATAAGCTGCACTTCACCAAGGTCAAGCCGATGAAGGATTTAGCTGAATAAGGGGTTTGGGGTCTCTGCAATAAGGACCTCAACGACCTTGCCCAATCGCACATAATCGCCGCCCTCGAGGAGTAACTCTAGCTCCTCGCCAGGGCGGCATTTTTCTATCCTCTTCCACGCATAATCACGGGCAACCACCCGCCGATTTTCCTTGTGAAAGAGATGCAGCCCGTGATCTAGGACAGCGATAGCGTCCTCCAAGCGGAGGACATAGACAAAGTCACCCAACTCGTAGCGGATCCTGCCACTGAGCTCCGGTAGCGGCTCAGTCAGCCGCATGATGCTGGAGACGATCCCAAGCCGGTGTTCAAAGCCCTCAGTATCCCTAACCACAAAGGGCCGGCCGGGGCCCGTTGGCCTAATGGCGCTGTATTCCCACACCACCGGCTGAGCATTCGGGCGGCGCACAATGATGCGGGAGGAATCGGCGGTGATGCGGGAAGTGGGGGCATCGCTAAGCACGAGCCACACACCAGTGCCCACGCGGCCGCCCTCGAGAGGCAGTAGGGGCGGGTGGACCTCGGCCTGCCGCTCGAGTTCGGTGACCAAGTCCGCATCACTCACGCCCCAGCCGATGCCCCGGTTGGCCAATAAGGCAAAAAGCGTAGGCAGGCTCAAATCGGGTTGCCCCTCCCACGCCTTGCGCAGCGCTGCCAAGGTCGGGTCAATGCGAGTGGGATCTTCCATAAGCAACTAGCCTACCGAGCCCTTCCGCCCTAATACAGCCGGGGAGGATCACCCCACTCGGGCTGATTGGTTACCCCCGTTGTCACTTATTTTCAGTTAATCGTTTCTTATAACTGTTGAACAATTTAGGTTTTTAAATCTGCAGCTGAATCCCATTTTTCTTTTTAGCGCCCTAAGTGTCTACACTGAAAAAATACCTATTGGTTGATTGGCAATGTACATCACGGGGCTATGTGAATTGTGCCCTTGCTTATATCTTATTAGATTGGTCACATACAACGACTCCATCGTTGGCTTCATATTTATTCGCACTGTTTCCTGCTTAACCGCGCACGGAGAATTTCCCCATGACAAAGTATTTGATCAAAAAGATCTTGGGCTGGTTACTCATGATCTTTTTAGCCACTAACTTGGCTTATTTCTTGGCAGCCTCGTTTTTGGACCCGCGTTCGAACTACACCGAGCGCCGTCCACCACTTTCAGATGAGGAAATCAATAACCTCCTCGAGCCCTATAACCTCAGCCCAGAAACCCCGCTTTTGGAGCGCTGGTGGACCTGGCTGACCAACATCATCACGAAGTGGGATTGGGGTCAGTCTCCGGTAGGTGAGATGGTGACGAGGAGATCAGCTACCGCATCTGGGTGTCCGCGCAGCTACTCTTGCTTGCGACCATCCTGTCCATCGTTATTGGTGTAGCGGTTGGTGTATACACCGCCTCCCGCCAGTACAAGACCGGTGACCGCGTGTGGCAGGGAATTTCCATCATTGCGATGAATACCCACGTGGTTGTTGCTTCCATCGCCGTCGTGTGGGCCGCGCTGGAAATCAACGATCTGACCGGCAAAAAGATCTTCTACGTCGTCGGTTCCAAGTCCCTAGGGGTCGAGGGATTCTTCCCCAAGCTCCTAGATTCCGCACAGCACCTCGTCCTGCCCACGATTTCCCTGGTGATCATCAGCTACGCCAGCTACCACATGACCCAGCGCACGCTATTGCTCGATAACCTCGATGCGGATTATGTCCGCACCGCACGTGCAAAGGGACTTACCCGCCAGCAGGCCATCCGCAAGCACGCGCTGCGCACCTCCATCATCCCGGTGGCCACCTCCGTCGCATTCTCCGTGCCCGGCATTTTCACCGGTGCCGTGATGACGGAGCGCATCTTCGGCTGGAACGGTATGGGCCAGTACTTCATCCAGACCATCAGTAAGAACGACATCAATGGCGCGGTAGCCGTGGCGGCATTCGGTGCCGCGATGACGGCCGTGTCTGCCGTTCTGGCAGACCTCGTTGTTGTCGCCTTGGATCCACGAGTAAGGGTGAGCTAAATGACAAATCCCAAAGAACCAAAGATGTCCAAGAAACAGCCCCGCGGCGAGGTTTCTACGCGCACCGAGGTCGTCTCTGAGGATCCGTTAAGCAATGAGGAAGCCGAGCGCATGGCCACGTTGCCGGAGGTCCCCCGCGGTACTTCCCGGTACAAGCTGTATATTCGCCGCTTCTTCCGCAACAAGCTAGCCACCGTTGGCGTCATCATCCTGGGCTTTCTCATCTTTGCCGCCCTTTTTGGCAATTTCTTTGCCCAGTGGGACTACACGGAACCGGACTTCCTCGCCCTATCTGAGCCACCGAGCCCCGAGCACTGGTTTGGTACCAACGATTCCGGCAATGACCTCTATGCCCAAACCATCCACGGCCTGGGCAGGTCCCTGACCATTGCAATCGTGGTGTCCTTCGCCACGCTGGTCATTTCGGCCTTCGTCGGCTGCGCCGCAGCCCTGTGGGGCGGACTTGCAGAAAAGGCCGTCCTCGCGGTTATCCACTTCCTGCTTTCCATCCCAACCTTCCTGCTCATCGCCCTTGTGGTGGCAGACTCCGGCGGTGACTGGAAGCTTCTGATGGTCGTCCTTATCGCCTTCGGCTGGATGTACCAGGCCCGCGTGATTTGGTCCCTAGCACTTACCGTCCGCGAGCAGGACTATGTCCGCGCTGCAAGCTACATGGGCGTATCCAAGATGCGCACCATCGTCCGCCACGTCATTCCAAATATTGGTTCGCTGCTTATCATCCAGTTCGTCTTCGGCGTTGTGGGCACCGTGGGCTCTGAGACCGCACTGTCCTTCCTGGGCTTGGGCGTGAAGCTTCCCGATGTCTCCCTCGGTACCTTGCTGCAGGGCGGTACTGCCTCCCTGCAATCCGCCCCATGGCAGTTCTACTTCCCCGCCGCTACCTTGACGCTGCTGACCGTCTCCATGGCATTTATTGGCGATGGTCTGCGCGACGCACTCGATCCCAACTCCAATTCCGGAGGTAAACTATGACTTCGCCTATCTTGTCCGTCAATGACTTACGCGTCAGCTTTCCTTCTGAAGCAGGTACCGTCTCTGCGGTGCGCGGTGTGAGCTTTGATTTGCACCCCGGCCGCACCCTGGGCATCGTCGGCGAATCCGGTTCCGGTAAGTCCGTGACTTCCATGTCCATCATGGGTCTGCTGCCGGAATACGCCAAGGTTGAAGGCTCCGTGAAATTCGATGGCCGCGAGCTCCTCGGGCTTTCTGATAAGGAAATGTCGAGCATCCGCGGCAATGGCATCGGCATGATCTTCCAGGATCCGCTCTCCGCGCTGACCCCAGTCTTCGATATTGGATCGCAGCTGGTAGAGGCCATTCAGGCCCACCAGGACATCGGCAAGAAAGAAGCCCTGAAGCAAGCCACCGAGCTGCTGGATCTGGTGGGCATCCCCGAGCCCCACCTGCGCCTGAAGTCCTTCCCGCACGAGTTTTCCGGCGGTATGCGCCAGCGCGTGGTCATCGCCATTGCGATTGCGAATAACCCGCGCGTGCTCATCGCGGATGAGCCGACGACGGCCCTCGACGTCACCATCCAGGCGCAAATCCTGGACGTCATCCGTCTGGCGCAGCGCGAAACCGGCGCCGCCACCATCATGATTACCCACGATATGGGCGTGGTGGCAGAAACCGCTGACGATGTCATGGTCATGTACGCCGGCCAACCGGTAGAACACGGCGATGTCGATACCATCTTCTCCAACCCCCGCATGCCCTACACTGTAGGACTACTTGGTTCTACGCCGCGCCCTGATTCCTCGGCCTCGGAGCCCCTGACCCCCATTGAGGGCAACCCACCGGTCTTGGTGAACCTAAAGGATCGCTGCCAATTCGCCCCGCGCTGCCCCGTAGCGCAGGAGGCTTGCCTGTCCGGCGAGCCGAAGCTGCTTCCGCTCAAGGATGAATCCGTATCCCACCGCAGCGCTTGCCTCCGCGCGCCGGAGATCCACGACCGCAAGATCGACGGCGAGCTGATGTTCAAGCCGCCGCAGCTTGCCGATGACATCTTGGCCGACGTTCCCCGCGGGGATCGCAAGACCACCCTCGCCGTGAACGACTTGCGTAAGCAGTTCCCGCTAACCAAGGGCGCGTTGATTAAGCGCAAGGTAGGCACCGTCAAGGCCGTTGACGGCCTCACCTTCGATATCCGCGAAGGCGAGTGCATGGCCATCGTCGGCGAATCTGGCTGCGGTAAGACCACCACGTTGCTGGAGATCATGGATCTGGACCCTGAAAACGGTGCCGTTGTCCTCAATGGCAAGGATGCCAATGGCATGAGTGGGTCCGAGCGCCGCGAGGCCCGCAAAGACATCCAGATCGTCTTCCAGGACCCAATGAGCTCGCTGAACCCCCGCCTGACCGTACGCGAAGTCATTGCGGAGCCGCTCAACTCGCTGGGCTTTGATGGCGATGTCGATGCCCGCGTGAACGAGCTCATGAACCTGGTCGGCCTCGACTCCTCGCAGCTGGACCGCTTCCCTAGCCACTTCTCCGGCGGCCAGCGCCAGCGCATCGGCTTGGCACGCGCCCTGGCCACGCGCCCTTCGGTCCTTGTGCTGGATGAGCCAGTCTCCGCCTTGGACGTGTCCATCCAAGCGGGTGTCATTAACCTCCTCGAGGACCTCAAGCGAAAGCTGGGCCTGTCCTATCTCTTCGTCGCCCACGATCTTTCCGTCGTGCGCCACCTTTCGGACCGCGTTGCGGTGATGTACAAGGGCAAGTTCGTCGAGTCCGGCTCGACGGATGAGATTTTCGATAACCCGCAGGATGACTACACCAAGAAGCTTCTGGATGCCATCCCGAATCCGGATCCCAAGGTTGCCCGCGCACGCAGGGAAAAGTCCCGGGCCTAGCTCCCTCGAGCCCCGCACTCTTTCCATAAAGTGATTGCGGACACAAATATAAATATTGTAAAGTAATTCACATGGTTGCAGTAGACGGTTACCTATTCGACCGTCTATGCCAACTTCGTCTTCATCTCACGCAAGGAGTAATCCCCATGAAAAAGTTCGGTCGCTTCCGTATAGCAACGGTTGCCACTCTCTCCGCCACCGCGCTCGCACTCACCGCCTGCTCGGGTTCTGGTGACGGTGGCGACTCCTCCAACAAGGCTGTCGGCGGTCTCGAAATCGACGTCAAACCGTCCGGTGACTACAACGAAAAAGAACGCGATGAGATTAAGGACGGCGGTGAGCTCACCCTCTCCCTTGGGGAGCTGACCGAGCAGCAGAACCGTTTACACGCCAACATGACCACCGATACCAGCACCGTATGGGGCTGGTACAACCCGCAAATGGCGCTTTATGACGGCGAGGGTAACTACACCCCAAACCCCGCGTACCTGGATTCGGTAGACGAGTCCACCGAGGGCGATAAGACCGTCGTGACCTACGACATCAACGATGACGCCACCTTCAACGATGGCACCCCCATTGACTGGACCGCTTTCGAGAACACCTGGCGCTTCAACAACGGCAAGGACATGGACGTCCAGGTCAATTCCACCGACGGTTACGAGCTAATCGAATCCGTGGAGAAGGGTGAGAACGACAAGGAAGCCGTGGTCACCTTCGAGAGCCCATACCCATGGTGGCAGGGACTTTTCAACGACATCCTGCACCCAGCGATCGATACCGCCGAGAAATTTGACCAGGAATACTTGGGCAAGCTCAACCCACAGTACGGCGCGGGCCCATTCAAGGTGGAAAACTCCGACTTCCGCGGCGGCACCGTGTCCTTCGTGCCTAACGAAAAGTGGTGGGGTGATGAGCCGAAGCTGGACAAGGTCAGCTACCGCGCGATGGAGTCCCAGGCAACCATCAACGCTTTCCAGGCTGGCGAAATCGACGCCGCCGGCGTGGGCAGCAAGAACAACCTCACCATCGCCGCCGACATGGGCGATTCCATCGACGTCCGCGCAGCCACCCGCCCGGCCAACGTCCTATTCACCTTGAATTCCAAGGCCCCACAGCTGGCTGATAAAGATGTTCGCCACGCAGTATTTGCAGCCATCGACCGCGACCAGCTCGCAGAGATCCGCTACAACGGCCTGGGCTATGAAGAGGAAATGCCTGGCTCCCTGACCCTGTACCCAACCCAGGAAGACTACAAGGACAACCTTTCTGAGGTTCTCGAGTACGACGTTGAAGAGGCCAAGAGCCTGCTGGAGGACGCCGGCTACTCTGAGGGCGATGATGGCTACTACGCCAAGGACGGCGACAAGCTGTCTCTGCGCTACGTTCTTATCGGCGATGACGAGGTCTCCAAGTCCACCGCTACCGCCGTCCAGAAGATGCTGAAGGACGCTGGCATTGAGCTGAAGATTGAGGAGCACCCAAGCTCTGACTTCTCCAAGATCAGCAACGAGCGCGACTTTGACCTCTTCCTCTCCGGTATCGCCGCAAGTGACCCATTCGGCCCGGCATTCTTCGGTCAGACCTACGCCAGCGACTCCACCCTCAACAAGTCCGGCACTGGTACCGAGGAATTCGATAAGAAGATTGAAGAGATGCAGAAGCTGCCGACCCGCGATGAGCAGATCGAGCGCATCAACGAGCTCGAGTCCGAAGCCTTCGCGGAATACGGACTGCTTCCGTTCGCCAACGGCCCCCAGATGGTCGGTCTGAAGAAGGGCATCGCCAACATGGGCGCCCCTGGATTCGCCGTCATCCCTAAGGAAAACATCGGCTGGGAGAAGTAATAACTACTTCTCTCACCAGGTAAAGGCCTTCCACTACCTGCCTGCAGGTAGTGGAAGGCCTTCCTTTGTGTTTGGGTGTGTTTGGACCCTGCAAACCCCCAACAGAACCCAACTTAAGGGGGCAAACTCGCTGCCCAGGCGAGGGCAGCGAGACAGGCTCGCGATGGCGGCCCATTAGCCGTTTGCGCAGACCGTCCGGCAGCTTATCGGACTCGCCACTACACGGATGCCCTAGAGCCAACACATTGCGACTCCTACCTAGGAGCGGCCCGCGCCAATGGCGGCTCCAGCTAAAAGCCTCCGAGATGGCCTCTACCCTGGCACAGCCATATCGCTGCATTCAGGCCTCTAACTGCGTGAACAGGTCTTAAGCTGGGCCTACAGTTCCCTCGGAGAGCAGAAAAAGCCACTAACGTACAGCACTGCCTGTAGCCAACGACCTCTCCAACTCAAGGCGCGCGTAGAAATCAAAAAAGTTCGCCACACCGGCATGCGGTGCAGCGGACTCTTAATGCTCTACTGAGCGGTTACGAAGCCTCGATTAGTCGAGAACCTTGGTAACGCGGCCAGCGCCGACGGTGCGGGAGCCCTCGCGGATAGCGAAGCGCAGGCCCTCGTCCATAGCAACAGGCTGGATGAGCTCAACGGACATCTCAACGTTGTCGCCAGGCATAACCATCTCGGTGCCCTCAGGCAGGTTCACAACACCGGTAACGTCGGTGGTGCGGAAGTAGAACTGAGGACGGTAGTTGTTCATGAACGGGGTGTGGCGGCCGCCCTCTTCCTTCTTCAGGACGTAGACGGAACCCTCGAACTTGGTGTGAGGGGTGTAAGCGCCCGGCTTGATAACAACCTGGCCACGCTCAACGTCCTCACGCTTGGTACCACGCAGAAGCAGACCACAGTTGTCGCCAGCCTCGGTGTAGTCCATCATCTTGCGGAACATCTCGATACCGGTAACGGTGGTGTTCTGGGACTTCTCCTGGATACCGATGATCTCAACGTCCTCGTTGACGTTCAGACGACCGCGCTCAACACGGCCGGTAACAACGGTACCGCGGCCGGTAATGGTGAAGATGTCCTCGATAGGCATCAGGAACGGCTGGTCGGTAGCGCGCTCCGGGTCAGGGATGGAGTTGTCGCAGGCATCCATCAGGTCAACGATGGACTGTACCCACTTCTCGTCACCCTCGAGTGCCTTCAGAGCGGAGATGTGAACGATAGGAGCTTCCTCATCGTAGTCCTGCTCTGCGAGCAGCTCGGAGATTTCCATCTCCACGAGCTCGATGATTTCCTCATCGTCAACCATGTCGCACTTGTTCAGTGCAACGAGGATGTAAGGAACGCCAACCTGGCGAGCAAGCAGAACGTGCTCACGGGTCTGCGGCATCGGGCCATCTGTTGCAGCAACAACCAGGATAGCGCCGTCCATCTGAGCTGCGCCGGTAATCATGTTCTTGATGTAGTCGGCGTGGCCCGGGGCGTCAACGTGTGCGTAGTGACGCTTCGGGGTGGAGTACTCCACGTGGGAGATGTTAATGGTAATACCGCGCTCCTTCTCCTCAGGAGCCTTGTCGATCATGTCGAACGCGAATGCCTGGTTCTCCTCAGGGTACTGGTCAGCCAGAACCTTGGTGATCGCTGCGGTGGTGGTGGTCTTGCCGTGGTCGACGTGTCCGATGGTGCCGATGTTCACATGCGGCTTCGTACGCTCGAACTTCTCCTTTGCCACTGTATGTCCTCCTGGACTATATGGTGGCTACGACCTTCGCAGCCACGTGGTTGACAGTTGTCATTGGCACCTGACCCATTGTCTGGGACAAAGCGCTAATGACGCTTTCTTTACGTGCCAGTTACACGATCCTAGATTTATCCCGCGGTTTTTTCAAACCGCCATTATAGGAGGTAACCCCGCGTATCTTCGCGGCCATTTCCCTCAACAAGAGTCTCAAATAAAGGATCCTGGGAGGGTAACGGCCGGCTCAATTCACAACCAATGGTGTTAGCTGCAAACTCAGCCCGCCGCTACCCGGCCCAGTTGCCACATTTAGCGGTGAGGCTGGCATCTACTGGCAGAGACTACCAGCCCTTAACCACCCCTGAACGGGCGGGGCGTCGCTATTAGTTCGCGCCGCCGGTGCGCTCTTCGATGATCTCCTGAGCCACGGAGGAAGGAACCTCAGCGTAGGAGTCGAAGACCATGGTGAAGTTAGCGCGGCCTGCGGTGGAAGAACGCAGGTCACCGATGTAGCCGAACATCTCAGACAGCGGAACCTTGGCCTTGACGACCTTGGCGCCGGAGCGGTCTTCCATGGCGAAGACCTGGCCACGACGGGAGGAGATGTCACCGTTAACGGTACCCATGTACTCCTCAGGGGTAACAACCTCAACGGCCATCATTGGCTCCAGCAGAACCGGCTTTGCCTTGGCCATAGCTTCCTTGAATACCTGGGAGCCGGCCAGCTTGAAGGCCATCTCGGAGGAGTCAACGTCGTGGTAAGCGCCGTCTTCGAGCGTTGCCTTGATGTTGACCATCGGGAAGCCAGCCAGGTAGCCGTATTGCATAGCGTCCTGGATACCAGCATCGACGGAAGGAATGTATTCCTTCGGCACGCGGCCACCGGTAACGGCGTTCTCGAACGCGTAGGTTGCAGACTCGCCCTCTTCCAAGGTCTCTGGGTCCGGGTTGTACGGCTCGATGGTGCAGATAACCTTTGCGAACTGGCCGGAACCACCGGTCTGCTTCTTGTGGGTGTAGTCGATGGACTCCACCTTGCGGCGGATGGTCTCGCGGTAAGCAACCTGTGGGTTACCGATGTTTGCCTCGACCTTGAACTCGCGCTTCATGCGGTCAACAAGAACGTCGAGGTGGAGCTCGCCCATACCGCCGATGACGGTCTGGCCGGTTTCATCATCCAGCTCAACGGTAAAGGTTGGGTCCTCAGCAGCAAGCTTCTGGATGGCGTTACCCAGCTTCTCCTGGTCGGCCTTGGTCTTCGGCTCGATGGAGACCTTGATAACCGGGTCCGGAAAGTCCATGGACTCAAGAATGATCTGGTCGTTCTTGTCACACAGGGTGTCACCGGTAGTGGTTTCCTTCAGACCCACAACGGCGTAGATGTTGCCGGCGTCAGCCTGCTCCACCGGGTTCTCCTTGTTGGCGTGCATCTGGAAGAGCTTACCGATGCGCTCCTTCTTGCCCTTGGTGGAGTTCATAACCTCGGTACCAGGGGTGACCTGGCCTGAGTACACGCGCACGAAGTTGAGCTGACCAAAGAACGGGTGAGCTGCAATCTTGAAGGACAGCGCGGAGAAGGAAGACTCAACGGAAGGCTTACGGGTAAGCTCCTGCTCCTCATCGCCGACAGCGTGGCCGATAACCTCGCCCACGTCCAGCGGGTTAGGCAGGAAGTCCACAACAGCATCCAGCAGCGGCTGGACACCCTTGTTGCGGTAAGCGGTACCGCAGTAGACCGGGTAAATCTCGGAGTTGATGGTCAGCTTGCGGATGCCGGCCTTCAGCTCGTCGATGGAAAGCTCTTCGCCGCCGAAGTACTTCTCCATGAGTTCTTCGTCAGACTCTGCAACGGCCTCAACCAGCTGCTCGCGGTACTGCTCAGCCTTTTCCTTGAGGTCCTCAGGGATCTCCTCGTAGGTTGGCTCAGCACCGGTCTCGACCTTGCCGCGCCAGGTGATGGCCTGCATGTTCAGCAGGTCAACGACGCCGTCGAAGTCATCCTCAGCGCCGATAGGCAGCTGCATAACGAGCGGCTTAGCGCCCAGGCGTTCAACGATCGTGTCAACGGTGTAGTAGAAGTCTGCGCCCAGCTTGTCCATCTTGTTGACGAAGCAGATACGTGGAACGTCGTACTTAGCAGCCTGGCGCCACACCTGCTCGGACTGTGGCTCCACACCTTCCTTACCGTCGAAGACGGCGACGGCGCCATCGAGGACACGCAGGGAGCGCTCAACCTCAACGGTGAAGTCAACGTGACCCGGGGTGTCAATGATGTTGATCTGGTTGTTGTTCCAGAAACAGGTCACGGCAGCGGAGGTAATGGTGATGCCGCGTTCCTTCTCCTGTGCCATCCAGTCAGTGGTGGATGCACCGTCGTGGGTCTCGCCCACCTTACGGTTGATACCGGTGTAGAAGAGAATACGCTCGGTAGTGGTCGTCTTACCAGCATCGATGTGGGCCATGATGCCAATGTTGCGGACCTTGTTCAGATCCTTGAGCACTTCTTGTGCCACGTTTATACCCCAACTTAATAGTCGTCGACGCCGTGACCAGAAACCTGGCTAAGACGCCTGCATGGATAAGTTCTTGAAAAGTTTGCCTTTGAGTGGCCGTGCTAGGTGCCCAGTGGCTCCTAGACTTCCATCGCTTCAGTGTACTGGACATAAAGCGAATGCGCTGGACTAGGCCAGCTGCGCTGGTCTAAATCACACCCGGTGCCACCAAAATGGCCCAAGCAAGAGATATGAAGTTTTGTGTCGCCGCCGGGGAACCCGGAAATCAGCGCGAAACTCGTTTCTCGTTGCTTAGGCCATTGATGCAGGTGCTGAAAAATTACCAGCGGTAGTGAGCGAAGGCGCGGTTAGCCTCAGCCATCTTGTGGGTATCCTCGCGGCGCTTCACGGAAGCACCGAGGCCGTTGGAGGCATCCAGGATCTCGTTGGCGAGACGCTCGATCATGGAGTTCTCGCGGCGCTGACGGGTGAAGGTCACCATCCAGCGCAGTGCCAAGGTGTTGGCGCGGTCCGGACGGACCTCAACCGGCACCTGGTAGGTAGCGCCACCCACGCGGCGGGAACGAACCTCGAGGTCCGGGCGGATGTTGCCCAGCGCCTTTTCCAGGGTGCCAACCGGGTCGGTGCCGGTCTTCTCGCGGCAAGCCTCAAGCGCGCCGTAGACGATGCGCTCTGCGGTGGACTTCTTGCCGTCCTGGAGGATCTTGTTGACGAGCATGGTTACCTGCTCGGAGTTGTATACCGGGTCCTTTACTACAGGACGCTTCGGAGCAGCATTCTTACGCATTGTTTATTACTGTCCCTTCTTTGCGCCGTAACGGGAACGAGCCTGCTTACGGTCCTTGACACCCTGGGCATCCAGGGAGCCACGGATGATCTTGTAACGAACACCTGGAAGGTCCTTCACACGGCCGCCGCGAACGAGGACCATGGAGTGCTCCTGCAGGTTGTGGCCCTCACCTGGGATGTAGGCCGAAACCTCGATGCCGCTGGTAAGGCGCACACGAGCAACCTTACGAAGAGCAGAGTTCGGCTTCTTCGGGGTGGTGGTGTACACGCGGGTGCACACGCCACGACGCTGCGGGGAACCCTTCAGCGCAGCGGTAGAGACCTCTTTGCGCTTGGTCTGGCGGCCCTTGCGGACCAGCTGTTGAATAGTTGGCATTAAACAGTCTTTCTGTCGAATTGCACCACTTCTTAAGAAGGGAACCAAACATGCAAAAATAGGCGCTCTTTCCCGGGGCGCTTCCGCATGTCCAGAACTCTTCCCAAGGCGGGCGCCTTGTTAAGGATCAGACTTTTCACCATGTTCTTTGCGCGCCATATTCACACAGGGTGCGCAGTACATAGTGAACTAGAGGTAAGACTAGCAAAGCCAGCGCTATGAACACAAAACCGGTAGTCCGTCCTGCCGGCGGCGCGGAGGGGCTACTCCCACTCCCACGTCAGGTCCGGCTCTGCGGCCTTATCAGAAAAGTAGGATTTCTCCTGCTCTTCCCAGGTGCTAAACCACTTCTCGTAGGTCGGCTCGCGGGCAATCGCACGCTCATAGCGTTGGTCGCGGGGGCCATCGATGCGCACGGTCACCACCGCGCCGCGCTTTTTCGCCGCCGCGATATTATCCGCGGTCACGGAACCAACGCCTTCAATAATGAGGTCATCGCGCACGTCGAGGCTTGCCCAGTCACCGGGGCAATTGGCTTCCCAATCCCAGCGCCAATAGCCAGGATTCATGGTGCGCAAGACCTGCTCGCCCACCATCTCGGAGCCCTTTTCCAGGCCATGCCAGCCAGGATAGAATTCATCGAGGTGAACAACCCGCCAATTAGTGCGATCTGCCAAGGCGGCGGAGGTCCAGGTTTTGCCGGAGCCCGAGGGGCCATCGATAAGCACCGTGATGGGTTTAAACGCACGCTTTCGCGAGGCTGCTAGCTTAACGATGTCCTCCAAGAGGCGCTCTTGTTCGGCATCAATGTCCATAGTGCTTGAATCACTGCTTTCGCGGATTAAAGGCCAAAGAATCTCCAGGCCCCAGTAAGTACCGAAGTTACCACCGGTACACAAGCAAGGGCGAGACCGCAGGCCATCACCCACCCATCGTGGGCGTGCAACCTGGATTCTCGGGCCCAGGTGCGCTCCCCTCCTCCGGGTGGGGTGCGCCCGAACCCGCGCGCTTCCATCGCGGTCGCAAGCTTGCCGCCGCGGCGCAAAGCAATCACCAACAGGCCAAAGGACATCGTGAGCAAGTGCTTGAAGCGACCTTCATCCGTGAGCCCGCGGGCCCTGCGCGCCATGCCGAGTGATTGCCAATCCGATTGCAAGAGCGTCATCATCCGTACTCCGGCTACCGCGCCGATGACGAAGCGGGCGGGAAGGCGGAGGATCTGCGAGAGGGCATCGCCAAGCTCGGTAGGATCGATATCGCGTGCGAGCACCACCGTTGGTAGCGCGACCGCGAGCACACGCAGCGTGATCGCAATGGCCAAGGTGACCGAATTTTCCGTCACCGTAATAAGCCACCAGCTGAAGTACTCCTCTCCCCCGGGCGCGCCATAGAGCAGCATGGAAATGCCCGAAAGCGGGGCGATGAGGAATAGGAACCAGCTGGCTTTCCACAACCGCAGCCAGGACACGCCGCACAGCGGCGCCAGGATGAACGTCAGGCTCAGCGATAACGCCGCCGATACCCAGTCGATGGAGGCGAGCAGCGGCGTAACCCACACAAACATCAGGAAGATACGAGTTAGCGGGTTGACGTTGCGCAAGAGATTAGGCACCGCGCACCTCCACCTGGTGATCGCCCAAGGCCTCTATAAAGAGCGGGTCATGGGTAATGGAGGCAATGGTCGTGCCGTCATCGGCCAATTGGCGCAACAGCCCCACCAACTCCACAAAGGTGCCGGGATCCTGGCCAAAGGTTGGCTCGTCCAAGAGCAGCACCTCCGGGGCGGTCACCAGCGCCGTTGCTACAGAAAGCCGGCGCTTTTCGCCGCCGGATAGCGTAAACGGATTGGCCTTGAGCAAGTGCCCCAAGCGCAGCGATTCCACCAGCTGCGCGATGCGTTTCTCTGGGGGATCAACGCGCATGACCTTGGGCGCGACCCGCAATTCCTCTTCCACGGTGCGGGCGACAAATTGGTGTTCTGGATTTTGGAAGACGAAACCAATGCGGTCAGCCAACTCGCGGGATTTCCACCGGGAAGGCGGGCCCTTCACGCCGCGGCGGATGAAGTCAGCGACCCCGATTTCCCCGGACTCGGCAGGAAGTAACCCCGCCATAGTCATCAGCCACGTCGATTTTCCCACGCCATTGCGGCCGGTAATGACGGTCGAAGCCCCCGCCGGCAGGGAGATGGATCGCGGCGGCCCATAGCGGGTTACCAAATCCTTGCTCCACAGCGCGGCGTTGGACTCTGCGAGCGCATCGCTTCCCAGCGACCGCGCCTGCGGGAGACCGGTGACCTGGCGTTTGCGGGCGACGTCAGCAAAGGGGCCATCAGAAATAATGCGCCCATCCTTCAGCTCTACCGCGCGGTCCAGCACGCTTTCCCACGCAGCATGCTGATGCTCGACTACCACCAAGGTGGCACCGGTGTGCTCCACTAGCTTGCCGACGGCCCGCACCACGTCCTGCGCGCCTTCCGGATCCAGGTTAGCGGTCGGCTCATCCAATAGAACCACGCCCGCGCCCATGGCGATAACCCCGGCGAGCGCCAGGCGTTGCTTCTGCCCGCCGGACAGATGCTCGGTGGGAAAATCCAGGTCCACATAGGGGCCAACTAGGTCTTGAGCCTGTTGCACCCTGCGCCAGATCTCCTCGCGCGGATACGCCAGGTTCTCGCAGCCAAAGGCGATATCATCGCCCACGCGCGCGGAAATGACCTGCGAATCCGGATCCTGGAGAACCAACCCCACCGGAATGGTCCGCCCCGGCTCTTCCACCGTGCCCGCAGAATCCTCCAAGGTAATCTCGCCGGTGCGCGTGCCTTCCTCATCGGAGCCCAAGACACCTGCCATCGCCGCCAATAGCGTGGACTTTCCGGAACCGGAGTCCCCGCACAGCAGGATTTTTTCACCAGGTTCGATGACGAGGTCTATGTCCTGCAGCGCCGGTTGGGAGCGCCCAGCGTGGGTCCACCCATAGCCGCGAGCCGAGATTTTTGTGGCATTTCCTGCTAAGCGTGAAAAATCAGTCATAACGGTCTAAGCCCTAAGCGCGCTGTTCGCGGCCTACCGCAAAGCGGTCAAGGGCACCGGTCTTAGCCAATGCCTTTACCACAACGAAGCCCAAGGCTCCGGCCAAGATGGCACCGGAAATGGTCAACGTGACCAAGTAGATCATATTGAACTCGAAGGACTTCGCGAGGTTACCGGAGGTAAACAGCTCCAGAACAAAGGCACCCCAGCCTGCTGCCATACCTGCCAGGATGGTCACGCCAAGGTTGAACTGCCGGTACATGAAGATGGCGAAGATGATCTCCACACCGATGCCCTGTGCCAAGCCCGAGTACAGGGTGCTAATGCCCCACTGCGAACCCAAGACGGCAGACACGGTAGCGGCAAGAACCTCCACGTACACCGCTGCACCCGGCTTGCGGATGACCAATCCGCCCAGGATACCGCCAAGCAGCCAGATACCGGTGGCCAAGCCGCCAAGACCCGGTGTGAGCGCATCCATGGCTTCGTACCAGGCATAGCCCACGGCATTCCAGCCCAAGAATACGAAACCACAGGCAACACCCAAGACGGATGCCACCACAATATCCACCACGCGCCAGTCCAAGTTGCGCTTTGGTGTTGCGGCCCCAGCAGTATTAGCAGTCATTGTTTTCTCCCTCTCGCCGGAATTACCCGGATCAGGTTCAACGGTTCACCGCGTTATATCGCAGTATCTCAGCCTTCATTTATGTGCCTGTGCGGCCTGTAGGCCCACGGGCCCACAGATTTTGAAAGCTCCCGTGTAATGGTGTAAATCAAGTAGTCCAAGGCCCATATTTTACTTATCTGGGCCACAGGCTTTACTCATACTAGCAAGCACGCATACGGGTCCCCACAACCAATTCGGCGGCCGAGTTGGGGTCCCAGTAACGGGAAACCTACACACAATCCATCAGACAGTCCCAAAACGGAAGGGCCCCGTCCGATACTTCGGCTTATAACCGGTGTTCGGACGTGGCCCTTCCTACTGGAGTGAATTAAGATCCTAGGCGGCTATATCACTCTCTCAGCTCCGAGAATAGACCAAAAAGCACACTATGACAAGATCACCCAATCCGCGATGCCAAGAAAGACGAAGCAATGCACGGATCCAGACATGAACAACATGTACTACAGACGTTGGGAGAACAGCGCGCTGGAAAATATTTAACTCAAATGGGAAATCATGCTGGTCGAGCCCTCGAGCTTTATAGGTGGGACCTTCAACTATCTGCGGCGCTTTGGAACTTATTATCCGTTTTTGAGATTGTCCTCAGAAACAAGATTTGCAAAGCGATCGATGAATGGAGCGATGAGCAGGAGCCTCAAAGCAATAAGAATTGGATTGAACATCCCACTTGCAATGTATCCTTCCCTCTCTCCAACGTCAGCCAACAAATTGCAAACAGAGCCCTAGGAAAAGCCAGGAATGCTAAAGGGATTCGCGACAACGGAACTGGGCTCATCGAAGGGACTCATCCGCGAAAAGGTCAACCCATTAACCGCGATGACATTATTGCCCAAGTCACCTTAACTCAATGGAAGGAAGCTTTCTTCTACCGAGAACCGACAATTCGCCCCGATGGTACCCGCAAGTATTACCCTAACGTGACCACTTATACGAATCTCAAGTCCGTGTACAAAGAGATAACTAGCCGGGCGCTGTCATCGGGCCCTAAGACTATTTCCCCTAATCGAGCTAGTTTTATCATGCATCACGCCGTTTTACTTAGAAATAGAATTAGCCACCAAGAGTCACTGATCGATATCGATTGCAGCATCTACCGGAAGGAAATTTTTGAATTACTTAATTGCTTGGATCCTAACGTTCTTCAATATTTTTCGGCGAGCGATCCCCTTCCGGAAATTCTGAAAAACGATCCTCGTTCAAAGTGACGTTAAATTGTATCCCAATTCGAAGCCCATTTTTGAAAAATAAAATATTTATAGGCCATCTGCGTTAATAGAGAAATATCCTGAAAGAGCCCCCGCTTACCGTTTGACACGGAAGCGGGGCTCTAATTGAACGCGGTGCCGTGGGGCACGCGCTCTAGGACTTAGAAGGTGAAGTCTTCATCCAGCGGGACGGAGGCGCCGGTGAATTCACCGAAGCCATCATCGCCGTAGATGGAATCGCCGTAAGTCGGAATCGAGTATGCGGCGTTGCGCGCAGCCTCGGTCGGCTTGACGGAGATATTGCGGTAGCGCGAGATACCGGTACCGGCCGGGATCAGCTTACCGATGATGACGTTCTCCTTGAGACCGATGAGCTTATCGGAGCGCTTGTTAATAGCGGCATCGGTAAGCACGCGCGTGGTCTCCTGGAACGAGGCTGCGGACAGCCAAGACTCGGTAGCCAAGGAGGCCTTGGTAATACCCATAATCTCCGAGCGCAGCTGTGCCGGCTCGCCGCCTTCTGCGACCTGTGCAGCGTTCATCTGCTTGGCCTCAGAAAGGTCGATCAGGTTACCCGGCAGCAGCTCCGTGGTACCGGCGTCGATGACGGTACCGCGGCGCAGCATCTGGCGGATGATGATCTCGATGTGCTTGTCGTGGATAGCCACACCCTGGGTGCGGTACACGGCCTGCACCTCGTTGATGAGGTGCTGCTCCACGCCGCGACGGCCCAGAACCTCGAGCACGTCGTGCGGGTCAGCCGCACCACGCATCAACCGGTCACCGGTCTCAACGTGGTCGCCGTCCCGCAAGGAACGCTCGATCATCGCATCCGGGTTGGACTCCATCGGGCGACGCACCTGGGCCAGACCCTGGCGCTTGGACAGCTTCTCGTAAACCACGTCATCAGAGCCGTCATCCGGGGTAATGGTCATGGTCCAGAAGTTACCTTCATCGGACAAGGACACGGTGCCGTCCACGGAGGCAATCGGTGCGCGGTTCTTCGGGTTACGGGCCTCGAAGAGCTCCTGCACACGCGGCAGACCACCGGTAATGTCGCCACCGACACCACCCTGGTGGAAGGTACGCATGGTCAGCTGGGTACCAGGCTCACCAATGGACTGTGCAGCCACGATGCCGACGGCCTCGCCGATGTCGACCAACTGGCCGGATGCCATGGACTTGCCGTAGCACTTAGCACAGACACCAGCCGGGGTCTGGCAGGTCAGCACGGAGCGAACCTTGACGTCGGTGACCTTGGCATCGAGAAGCTTCTGCGTAAGCTCCTCGGTCAAGTCTGCACCAGCCTCTGCGACGACTTCGCCGTTCTCATCCTTGACATCGGTGGCAAGCACGCGACCGGAAGCGGAGGTCTCCCACAGCTCGGAGAGGACGACCTTGTCGCCGGAAACCTCGCCGATAGGAACGCGCACGCCCTGGCGGGTGCCACAGTCCTCTTCGCGGACGATGACGTCCTGAGCGACGTCCACCAGACGGCGGGTGAGGTAACCCGAGTCAGCGGTACGCAGCGCGGTAT
Source organism: Corynebacterium sp. KPL2895 (assembly GCF_040225815.1). Classification (NCBI taxonomy): domain Bacteria; kingdom Bacillati; phylum Actinomycetota; class Actinomycetes; order Mycobacteriales; family Corynebacteriaceae; genus Corynebacterium; species Corynebacterium sp. KPL2895. The sequence goes on along the minus strand of NZ_JBEHFY010000027.1, from coordinate 9,293 downwards.
CGGCCAGACCCTTACGGGAACCGTGGGAGTTGTTGAAGTACTCCAGCACGGACAGGCCTTCGCGGAAGGAGGTCTTAATAGGACGGGTGATGTAATCACCGTGCGAGTTCACAACCATGCCCTTCATACCGGCCAGCGTCCAGATCTGACGCATGTTACCGGCAGCACCCGACTTCACAATCATCGGAATTGGGTTGTAATCCGGGTAGATGTTCTCGACGGCCTCACCAACGGTGTCGGTAGCATCCTTCCACAGCTCAACCAGGCGGTCATAACGCTCGCGCTCCGTGAGAGCACCCTGCTCCCAGTACTTACGCTCGATGCGCTCTGCTTCCTTCTCATAAGACTCGAGGATCTCGGTCTTATTCGGCAGCACCAGCACGTCAGACATCGTAATGGTCACACCGGAACGGGTTGCCCAGTAGAAGCCAGCGTCCTTCATGTTGTCCAGAACCTGGGCCACGGTGATCATTGGGTACTTGGTGGCCAAGTCATTGACCACGTCACCAATGAGCACCTTGCCGTCGGTGCCGCCGCCCTTGCGGACCATGATGCCCTCAAGGTACGGGTAGTTCCACGGCAGCAGCTCGTTGAACATGATGCGGCCGATGGTGGTGTAGCCCAACCATGCCTGGCCCTTGGACCATCCATCTGGGAAGAGCTCTGCCTCGATGTCCTCTGGCGGACGCAGGTGATCGATGCGGACCTTGATCGGCGCCTGCAGACCAACCGTGCCACGGTCATACGCCATCAGGGCCTCAGCGTAGGAGGAGTAGACGCCGGTTGCCGGGTAGTCCTCGCCAGCCTCGCGGTAGCGACCGTTGCCGCCGATCTCGTCCTCTGCCTTGTCCATGGTGAGGTAGTACAGGCCGGTCACCATGTCCAGACGCGGCATAGCCAGCGGCTTACCGGATGCCGGGGACAGAATGTTGTTGGAAGCCAGCATCAGCACGCGAGCCTCTGCCTGTGCTTCTGCGGATAGCGGCAGGTGAACTGCCATCTGGTCACCGTCGAAGTCGGCGTTGAAGGCCTCACAGGCCAGCGGGTGCAGCTGAATAGCCTTACCCTCAACCAGCTTCGGCTCGAAGGCCTGAATACCCAGGCGGTGCAGCGTAGGCGCACGGTTGAGCATCACAGGGTGCTCAGAAATGGCCTGCTCCAGCACGTCCCACACCTCTGGGCGCTGGCGCTCCACCATGCGCTTTGCAGACTTGATGTTCTGGGCGTAGTCGTTTTCGACCAAGCGCTTCATAACGAAGGGCTTGAACAGCTCGAGTGCCATGAGCTTCGGCAGACCACACTCGTGCAGCTTCAGCTGGGGGCCGACGATAATAACGGAACGACCGGAGTAGTCCACGCGCTTACCCAGCAGGTTCTGCCGGAAACGCCCCTGCTTACCCTTGAGCAAGTCAGACAGAGACTTCAACGGGCGGTTGCCCGGGCCGGTAACCGGACGGCCACGGCGGCCGTTATCGAAGAGCGCGTCCACAGACTCCTGCAGCATGCGCTTCTCGTTATTCACGATGATCTCTGGTGCACCCAGGTCGATCATGCGCTTCAGGCGGTTATTGCGGTTGATAACGCGGCGGTACAGGTCATTCAGGTCCGAGGTGGCGAAGCGGCCACCGTCCAGCTGCACCATCGGGCGCAGCTCAGGCGGGATAACCGGAATTGCGTCCAGCACCATGCCTGCCGGGTCATTGCCGGAGTTCAGGAATGCGGCAACAACCTTGAGGCGCTTAAGCGCGCGCATCTTCTTTTGGCCCTTGCCGTTGTTGATGATCTCACGCAGCTCCTCGGCCTCTGCCTCGAGGTCGAAATTGCGTACCAAGGTCTGAATGGCTTCTGCACCCATGCCGCCGGTGAAGTAATCCTCGTAGCGGTCAACCAGCTCTTCGTAAATGGTCTCATCGATGACCATCTGCTTCGGAGCAAGCTTCAGGAAGGTGTTCCAGATTTCATCCAAGCGCGCGACCTCGCGCTCGCCGCGCTCGCGGATGTGCTGCATTTCCTTATCGGCAGCGTTCTGTACCTTCTTGCGGGCATCGGCACGCGCACCGGCTGCCTCCAGTTCTGCCAAGTCGGACTCGAGCTTGGAAGCGCGCTCTGCGATCTCGGACTCGGTATCGTCCTCAACGTCCTTCTTTTCCAGCAGCATTTCTGCTTCCAGAGTGGACTGGTCGTTGTGGCGAGCCTCTTCATCAACCGAGGTGATGATGTTGGCAGCGAAGTAGATGATGCGCTCAAGGTCCTTCGGAGCCAGGTCCAGCAGGTAGCCTAGGCGGGAAGGAACGCCCTTGAAGTACCAGATGTGGGTTACCGGAGCGGCCAGTTCAATGTGGCCCATGCGCTCACGGCGCACCTTGGACTTGGTGACCTCTACGCCGCAACGCTCACAGATGATGCCCTTGTAACGGACGCGCTTGTACTTACCACAAGCACACTCCCAGTCACGGGTAGGTCCGAAAATGCGCTCGCAGAACAAGCCGTCCTTTTCCGGCTTCAGCGTGCGGTAGTTAATGGTCTCGGGCTTTTTAACCTCGCCCTTAGACCAGCGACGGATATCGTCAGCAGTGGCCAGACCGATGCGGAGCTCGTCGAAGAGATTTACGTCAAACACGTAATGTCTCCCTTTCATCCTCGTCATCTGAGGAATTGATGGCTTTTAATGAATTAATCTTTATTGCCCGCCCGCGGCGGTCCCGGTGTTAGGCACCGGAACCATGCATTCCGCAGTGGACCGAGAATCTATTTAGGCGATGTCTGCGGAAGAGCCCTCATCGCGGGACAAGTTAATGCCAAGCGATGGGCTATCCATGTCATCGTCATCAGAGCCAGACAGCTCCATCGGAGTGCCGTCGGTGGAAAGAACTTCCACGTTCAGGCACAGGGACTGCAGCTCCTTGAGCAACACCTTGAAGGACTCAGGGATGCCCGGATCTGGGATGTTGTCGCCCTTCACGATGGCCTCGTAGACCTTCACGCGGCCCACCACGTCATCGGACTTAATGGTCAAGAGCTCCTGCAGGGTGTAGGCAGCGCCATAAGCCTGCATTGCCCACACCTCCATCTCACCGAAGCGCTGGCCACCGAACTGAGCCTTACCACCCAGTGGCTGCTGGGTAATCATGGAGTAAGGACCAGTGGAACGAGCGTGAATCTTCTCATCAACCAGGTGGTGCAGCTTGAGCATGTACATGTAGCCCACGGAGATGGGGTACTTGTACGGCTCGCCCGAGCGGCCATCGAAAAGCGTGGCCTTACCGTGCTCATTGACCAGTACGTCGCCGTCGCGGTTCGGGCGGGACGATGCCAACAGGCGCTCGATCTCGTGGTTGGTAGCACCATCGAAGACCGGGGTGGCGGTCAGGGAGTCCGCAGGGACATCGTAAAGCTCTTCCGGCAAGGTCTTGAGGAGCTCGGCGTTAGCCGGATCCTCGGTGTCGACCTTCCAACCAGCGTGAGCCAGCCAGCCCAAGTGCAACTCAAGCACCTGGCCGATGTTCATACGACGCGGCACACCGTGGGTGTTCAGCAGGATGTCCACCGGGGTGCCATCCTCCATGAACGGCATATCCTCTGGCGGCAGGATCTTGCCCACAACACCCTTGTTGCCGTGGCGGCCGGCCATCTTATCGCCGTCCTGGATCTTGCGCTTTTGTGCCACGTACACGCGGATCATCTCGTTGACGCCAGGTGCCAGGTCGTCGTCATCATCGCGGGAGAAGCGAGCAACGCCAATAACCTTGCCCACCTCACCGTGCGGAACCTTCATGGAGGTATCGCGCACCTCGCGGGCCTTCTCACCGAAGATGGCGCGCAGCAGGCGCTCTTCCGGAGTCAGCTCGGTCTCACCCTTCGGGGTGACCTTACCCACTAGGATATCGCCGGCACGAACGTCAGCACCGATACGGATGATGCCGCGCTCATCGAGGTCGCTCAAGACATCCTCAGCGACGTTTGGAATTTCGCGGGTGATTTCCTCGGCGCCCAGCTTGGTGTCACGAGCATCGATCTCGTGCTCTTCGATGTGGACGGAGGTCAGGATGTCCTCCTCCACGATGCGCTGGTTAAGGATGATGGCGTCCTCGTAGTTGTGGCCTTCCCACGGCATGAACGCAACCAGCAGGTTGCGGCCGAGCGACATCTCACCATTATGGGTACCTGGGCCATCGGCCAAAACCTGGCCGGCCTCTACGCGCTGTCCCATGGACACCAGCGGGGTCTGGTTGTAGTTGGTGCCCTGGTTGGTGCGCTCGAACTTACGCAGGATGTAGGTATCGCGCTGACCCTCATCGTCCATAATGGTAATGACGTCAGCGGTAACGTTTTCAACCACACCGGCCTTTGGCGTGATGACGACGTCACCAGCGTCGTAGGCAGCGCGCTGCTCCATACCGGTACCCACCAGTGGGGCCTCGGAACGAACCAGCGGAACCGCCTGCTTCTGCATGTTCGCACCCATCAAGGCACGGTTAGCATCGTCGTGCTCCAAGAACGGAATCATGGCGGTACCAACGGAGACCATCTGGCGCGGGGAAACGTCAACGTAGTCCACACCGGAGGCATCGGTCACTCCGATGTCACCTTCCTTCAAGCGGACCTCGATGCGCTCGCCGATCAAACGGCCTTCCTCGTCCTGCTCAACCTCGGCCTGAGCAATGGCGAAGCGGTCCTCCTCATCAGCGGTGAGGTATTCCACTTGGTCCGTAACCTTGCCGTCAACGACCTTGCGGTACGGGGTCTCGATGAAGCCGAAGGGGTTCACGCGGGCGTAGGACGCCAGCGCACCAATCAGACCAATGTTTGGACCCTCAGGGGTCTCAATCGGGCACATGCGGCCGTAGTGCGAAGCGTGCACGTCTCGCACCTCAATGCCGGCGCGCTCACGGGACAGACCACCTGGGCCCAGTGCGGACAAGCGACGCTTGTGGGTCAGGCCAGACAGGGAGTTGTTGTGGTCCATGAACTGCGAGAGCTGCGAAGTACCAAAGAACTCGCGGATAGCAGCAGAGACCGGGCGCACGTTAATCAGGGACGTCGGCGTGATGGACTCGGCGTCCTGGGTGGTCATGCGCTCGCGCACGACGCGTTCCATGCGGGACAGGCCAACACGGACCTGGTTCTGGATGAGCTCACCCACGGTGCGCAGACGACGGTTGCCAAAGTGGTCGATGTCGTCGGTGTTCAGCGAGATCATCTCGCCGTTTGGTGCCTTCATCTCACGCTCGCCAACGTGCAGGCGTACCAAGTACTCCAGGGTGACGGCGATGTCTTCTTCAGTCAGGGTCATCAGACCGTCGTGGTCGCCGCCAAGGCCCAGCTTGCGGTTGGCCTTGTAGCGGCCAACCTTGGCAAGGTCATAGCGCTTAGCGCGGAAGAAGGAGTTATCCAACAAGGACTGCGCCAACTCGCGGGTAGGCTGCTCGCCCGGGCGCTGCTTGCGGTAGATCTCCAGCAGCGCTTCATCGGTGTTGGATACACCGTCAGATTCTAGGGTGGACATCATGAGCTCAGAGAAGCTGAAGCGCTCCCTGATCTGCTCCTCGGTCCAACCCAGTGCCTTCAACAGGACGGTTACCGGCTGGCGGCGCTTGCGGTCAATGCGCACGCCGACGGTATCGCGCTTGTCCACGTCGAACTCCAGCCAAGCACCGCGGGAAGGAATAATCTTCACGGAGTGCAGCGGGCGTTCGGTGGACTTATCGATGGAACGATCGAAGTACACACCCGGGGAACGCACCAGCTGGGAGACGATGACGCGCTCGGTACCGTTCACGATGAAGGTACCCATATCCGTCATGATCGGGAAGTCACCGATGAAGACGGTCTGCGACTTAATCTCTTGGGTGTCGTTATTAATGAACTCTGCGGTCACGTACAGCGGCGCGGAGTAGTTGATGTCCTTTTCTTTACACTCATCGACGGTGTTTTTCACCGGCTCGAAGCGAGGCTCCGACAAGGACAGGGACATATTGCCCGAGTAGTCCTGAATCGGCGAGAGCTCTTCGAGGATATCCTCAAGGCCACTCGTCACGCGTGCGTCATCGCCGCGCTCAGCCTGCTCACGCTCGCGCCATTCCGGCGAGCCGACGAGCCAAGCAAAGGAATCGAGTTGTACGTCAAGGAGGCCCGGCAGGGCGATAGGCTCGCTAATTTTCGCAAACGAGTATCGCTTCGGGGCTCCGGGGATATTGGCCACTGACTTGGTCTGGCGGGAGACTGCCAAGATGGGTCCTTCCAGCACCTCACGCGGATTGCTACTCGCCCTGGCCGACGAGCAGCAAAACCGCTGGTAATTTTAGCATTCGGTCTGCTGTGGAGTGTCTGGGTTCAGAATGCACAAAATCACCTTGTCAAGTCGGTTTTGCCATCACCAACCCGAAAGGCTAAATGTGCACCGAAGATCCAGATTCCAGCGCAACGAATTAGTGTATAGGAAAAACTCAGGTATGTAAAGACACACCACTCTTAAGGCTTTTTCATTCCACATTCGGGGGGCAAGCTCTCGCTCGCCGCTGCGCCAACGCGGCAGTAATGCTGCACCGCGTCTATCGCGGCAACCACAAGTACCGTACCACTAAAAACTCATGCAACCGCAACCCGAACCACACTTAAGGCTCTTAGCTGGAACTTTGCCTAGCTATTTGGGTGACGTTTTTCTTTCCGCGACGGCGTACATGCTTGTTTTTACGGTCATATATTCCAAGTGCCCCAATGACCCCAATAAAGGTAAGCAAGATACCGATTCCTAGGGCTACCCAGCGCGTGATCTCCGCCACGTGGTTGCGTGGGAATGATTCTGCTTCCGCGATGAGCGCGGCACGGCTTTCCTGTGAAGTGGAACCATTAAAGACAAAGGCTCGCTCGCGCCCTACCCCCTCGCGATCCGCGTAGTAGTCATCGATATCCATATCCATGCCCACCACCAAGCCGGTGGCTTGGTCGACGTAGAAGTCTCGGCTGCCCGAGTGCATCAAATAACCAGGTTCTTGACCCCCATCTTCCTTGGGGAAGGAGGTGGTATTGCCATCGGCGGCATACAGCTGCGCTACGTTCGTTGGTTCAATTTCCTGGTGATAGCGATACACCGTGCGGCCTTCTATGTCAGTTTCTTCTTCAAAGACCGCGTCCACCGCCTTGCGCAGGGTGGGGTCAAAAACCGGGTAATTCGTTTTCTCCGCATCCGCTGGGAATTTCAGCCAGTACCCGTCGATGGCTACCTGATCTTCGGGGCTAGCCAAAGTGTGGCTCAGGCTGGCTTCTGCCTCTGCCTCACCGCTCAGGCGGTCGATGGGATAGGTCCACACCTGCGCCTGGCTTAAATCGTCGATGCCCTGACCATCGCCGCGAAGACGCGTCTCCCCTATGCGCAGCGTCGCGGTATCTTCATCTGAAGGCTCTTGGATGCTCGCATTAATCTGGTAGGTCATCGGCCCAGAATAAGGCGACGTGCCATCCTTATTGACCACTTGGGAATCCGCGGAGTCATCCTTAAGGGTCCACGTAGTGTTTTTGAGCTCCAACGGCAACCGCGGCGAGAAATCCAAAAACGCCGGCGCCGCTACTCCGGCGGCCACCAGCGCTACGCCGAGGCCAAGTAAAAGGACGGAAAAGATGCGGGACTTGGGCAGCATGGGGGCTAATTCTACAGCGCTAGCCCCTAAATCCTAGTTTCTACAGGCGGGCTCGAGCGGACTAAACCTAAGATTCCTACGCCGTGTGCTTATCCCAGGCAATAATGCCGCTCGTGTCCGTCGTGCGCCGAGCGCACCAAAGGTCATATTCTTCTTGCAATCCCAACCAGAATTCGGCGGAATTGCCAAAATATGCCGAAAGACGCAAAGCCATATCCGCGCTCAATCCAATTCGCCCTCGGACAAGCTTCGAAATCTGGGATTTGCTGCTAAAAACGTCCTTCGCCAAGCGATATTGAGTAATACCTAAAGGCGTTAAAAACTCTTCGCTTAATACCTCACCTGGGTGCGGCACAGGGACTATGTCCAGTGCTCCTTCAGACCCATTAGTGGTAATCGATGAAGTCAACATCGATAGCTCCCTTCTCTGTCCACCGGAAAATTATCCTCCACTGTGCATTTACTCGAATCGAATAAAAGCCTTCGAACTGACCTCTAAGCTTTTCCAGGTGATTCGCTGGCGGAACTCTTAAATCAGAAACTGTCGCAGATCGATCAATCATGATCAACTTCCGGCGTAATACTTTCCGCAATTCAGGAGGTACGTACTTGGGCGATTTACCATTAATGTGAAACAGCTCTAAGCTATCTCTCCTAAATTCCACAATCCTATAGTGTCACACTTTGAAACTTGAGTCTACCGCTGAGACAATCATTATTAGAGTCGTCGCAACGACCCACTAAGCTCAAGGAACCCGCAAAACGGGAGAAACCCCCATCTCCCACCGCATTTAGCGCGGTAAGAGTGGGGGCTTCGAAAGCGTGAAGCTCAGTTAAATTACTTGAGCTCGACGGAAGCGCCAGCCTCTTCCAGCTTGGTCTTAGCAGCCTCAGCGTCGTCCTTGGAAGCGCCTTCGATGATGGCCTTAGGTGCACCCTCAACCATTTCCTTAGCTTCCTTCAGGCCCAGGCCGGAAACGAGCTCGCGGACAGCCTTAATAACGCCGATCTTCTTAGCGCCAGCGTCGGTCAGAACGACGTCGAACTCGGTCTGCTCCTCAGCAGCGGAAGCGCCGCCCTCAGCCGGGGCGCCCGGTGCAGCAGCGGCAACCGGTGCAGCAGCCTCAACGTCGAAGACGTCCTCGAATTCCTTAACGAACTCAGACAGTTCGATGAGGGTCATTTCCTTGAAAGCTTCAATGAGCTCGTCCTTGGTGAGCTTAGCCATGATGGCAAGTCCTTTCTGTGTTGTGTGCTTGTTCCCCGGTGATGGGGTAACAGGCACGGTGTTTTATGTGTGCGTCTTTTGTGACGACTTAAGCTTCTGCTTCCTTCTTGTCCTGCAGAGCAACAACGGTGCGAACCGCCTTGGTTGCAGGAGCGTTGAAGACAGCGGCTGCCTTCGCCATAGAACCCTTCATAGCGCCAGCCAGCTTTGCGAGGGTGGTCTCGCGGTTGTCCAGCTTGGCGATGGCCTGAACCTGCTCCGCAGACAATGCGTCGCCGTCCATGTAGCCACCCTTGATGACGAGTGCCTTGTTGTCATCAGCAAACTTGGTGATGACCTTCGCAGCATCTACTGCCTCGCCCTTGATGAACGCAATTGCGGTCGGGCCAGTCAGCAAATCATCAAGACCTTCGATGCCAGCTTCGTTG